>NZ_BMPP01000020.1 GCF_014647655.1 Deinococcus malanensis | reverse complement strand
AACACGGGCTTCTCCACGTCGTCGATCCGGTCGCCGAGAGCCTGACGCAGCAGGCCCAGGGCACTCATGACGCGGGAGGCCGGCAGGTACAGTTCCTGAAGCACCGACGTGACGACCTGTTCGAGTTCATCGTTCAGGGCCCGGACGCGGGCGGTGCCACTCTCGATCTGATGGTCCAGTACAGCGTGACCATTGAGCAGGGTCTGATGGGCCTGCTTGTACGGCGTGATGTCGGTGAGCACCAGATGGTAGTGAATGAGCTGGCCGTCGGCCATGGAGGCGCCCAGGTCCAGGCGCAGGTCCAGGGTCGTACTGTCCCGCCTGGAGATCTGGGTTTCGATGGTCTGAGGGCCACCACCCGCCGCGACCTGCCTGAGGAAGGTACTGAAGGTAGATTGCAGCGCCGGGGAGAGCAGGGAGGCGAAGCGCCGGCCGCCCCGCGGTTCCCGGGGCAGGTCCAGCAGGCCGAACGCCAGGGTGTTGAGGTCCTGAATCCGCCCATCTGGGGTCAGCAGCACGGAGGCGACGGGAGCGTCGTGAAACAGGGAATGGCTGTGCGCGTGAGCAGGCGGGGCCGGGTTGGGGTCCTGCTTGGTCATTCGGGGCGCTCCTTGGGGTTGCTGTGAGGACTGCGGAGTCCACTGTACCGTGAGGCGTATGCTGCGGGTCGACGAGAGTGCGTAAGTTCCTTTGACCAAAGTGCACGGTTTCCTGGAGCAGGTGTTCGCGAAGAAGATCAGGCGGCGCCATGCCGTGGGCCCAGGCCGGGCGGTGCGCCCCTGGCAGTTGAAGGCCGCGCTCGGAACGGGGAGTGACACCGACTCCTGTTTATCTTCGAGAGTGTCAGTGCCTGGTCAGTGCAGGTGCGAAGGGTGCAGTACGAGCACGGAAGCTGGACTGTGCTGCGCCGGATGTATCAGCAGACGAACGGAGCGTTACGCCGGGTGCGGTGCCGCCTGGAATCCTTTCAGGTGCTCCCGGAGGCCGCGTGGTTCGACGAGCAGGTGCAGGCGTTTCTGGACCACGAGCGACGTATGAGATTTTGCAGCCAGCGCAGGATTGACACCTCTCCCGCGCGGCGCGCCTGGGGAACAGGAACGCCGGGGAGACCTGGAACCACTCCCCCCGTCCTCAGCTGGCTCGCAGGCGCTCCATCACTGCCAGGGCAGCATCCCGCACCTGATGAAGTGCCTCGGGCTGCACGGGCGCGTTCTTGTAGAGCCTGCGGAGGGTCCGGATTTCAGGAAGAAGATCGTGGCGCCCGGCGGTTGTGACAGCGATCTGGGCTTCGATCACCGCCCGTACGGCTGTCAGCTCAGTGGCATCGGCTCTGCTCATGTCGGTCATTGGACCACATGTTTTTCTCACGCCTGTCAGCTATGAGATCATCATCTTTTTAAGATTCGGGTGGGGTCTGATGGTCCATCGCCGCGAAGAAACCGCAGGATGTTCGCCGCGTGGAATGTGGGTCAGCAACTCAGCATCTTGTTGATGAGGAGGTGTCGCTTAACACCAATTAAGCAACGGTGCTGATCGTAGTCAGTTCGTTGTGATCGAGGGTGCCTTCTGGTTGTACATGAGGTCTGATGAGAGCCCTGACCACCTTGTAAAGGTCCATGATCGAGCGACCAAGGATCTTTACAATCATCGGCGTCACGGACCTTCAGTCTGGCCCACCCTCCTCTTGCCACTCCCCAGCTCACGGAATGGTGCTAGCGGAGTCCAAACATTTGAGCAACCATCTGATCCACGTGCTTGACATGTCTCAACCATGCAGCACGTTGAGCTCGTTCCGAGGGCGACGGCCCTACGCGCGCTGCCACTTCATACGCCCGCCCGCGGGTCTCACCTGCACTCACTTTATTCTGAAGTGAATGTGACCCGGCCAGCCGGACTCGCCAGAGGGTCCCAGGTAAAGCCAGAGCCTCGCTCAACTCCTGCGCTTCCGCCAGCGCGAGTACAGCGTCCGAAGTTCGACCTTCCCACGCTGTGGTCACCGCGAGGCATTGCAGGTACACCAGGTGCAGCCGCGGGTACCCGGCAGCAGCCTGACGCAGGCGCTCCAGGTCCTCAAAGGCGAGGGCTTCATTTCCGGACCGCAACAAGGCCTCCGTCTCCAGCCAGCGTGGCAGCAGCACAGACCACTCGAACCGCTCCCACCCCAACTCCCGACGCGCTTCCACAGCATCACCAGCCGCCCGCGCCGCCGCCGTCCACTGGCCCCCATACGCTGCAAGCGCACAACGCAGACTGGCCGAACGACAGCGCACCAGCGGCCCAAAGCCCTGAGGACGAACCACGCACTGGCCCGCTGCGTCAAGCGTGCGCCTGGCCTCCCGGACCCGCCCGAGGTGCCACCACAGCAACGCGGCCGTAGACATGGTCGCGAAGCCGAGCCATTCCGTCGTCTGGCTCTCCTCAGCACAAGAGGCCGCGAGTGCCGAAACTTCGGAGTAGTTTCCAACCTCAACCAAGGCCGCTCCCAGCGCCACGCGCGCGTGAAGCCCTCGAACGTGCTCCTCGAGGGCGGCCCATCCTGCAACAGCCTGCCGCAAATCTCCTGCCGCTTCCTTCGCCCGGCCCAGGTGAATCTGGTTGACGGCCCGTGTCCAGGTTATCTCTGCGTGCTGAAACGCATGTTGCTGGTCCGTGTCCCTCGCGGCCACCTGAAACAGGTCTTCCGCATGTTTCCAATCCCCACTGCTGCTGGTGTGGTAAGCGAGTTCACCTGTCACGGCTCCGACCAGCTGACCATCAGCTACCTGTTGAGCGACATGCAATGCGCGTTCTGAAGCTGACTGCGCGGCGTGGAATTGCCCCAGACTCCACTCCAGCAAGGCAAGTTCCCGGACGGCGTGCAGTTCGTCACGCGCACGTCCATGCGCCCTCGCGTCACTGATCCAGGTGGTCAGCAACTGCCGCATGGGTTCACCGTCTCCCGTCATGACGACGTGGCGGTCGGCCCGTTCGTACTGAATTTCCCGGCGTACGGTTTCATCCTTGACCTGATCTTCCCAGTCGAAGAGCTCCTGAAGCACTTCGCCCTCCCGGGCCGGCAGATTCAGGCCGCTCTCCCAGTAACTCCGGTGAAGGGCACGGTACAACTCAAAACGGTCCTGGTCCGTCAGGAGAGCCGTACCGCCCTGCTCAGCGGACTGCTTGAGTGCTGACCGCACCTCCTCCAGGTAAGCAGCTGCCAGCGTCAGTGCCCGGAGCCGGTAGGCGTCCAGTCCTGCACGCAACCCGTATCGCACGGTCTCTGCCTTCTTCCCCGCGCGCTGTGCATGCCTGAGCAACACGGCCGCAGGTACGGCGTCGTCCTTCAACACCTCAAGTGCGGCGGCATGGAATAAGGAGCCCGTGGACTCAGGAATACTTTCGAGGACAGTTTCCTGGAGCAGATCATGACTGAACTTCGGCCCGGACCAGACATGCGTTCGTTCCAGCTCCTCGCTGGCCGTGCCCAGCGCAGGCAAGGCCCACCCCAGGATGGCTGCACCCCTGTGCAAGGTGAAATGCTCGTCCATGACGGCCGCCACACGTGCCAGGGTCAACGCTTCCACAGAGAGGTTGCTCAGGCGGGAGGTGATGACGGTCGTGACGCTCGCGGTGCGCGGGAACCGCAGCGCCCGGCGGCGGTTCTCGAACCGTTCAGGAGTGAGGGTATCAAGACGGCCCTGCTCCTGAAGTGCGCGTAAGGTTTCCAGCACGAAGAGCGGATTACCTCCCGTGAAGCGGTGAAGGAGCGCAGCGACCGCAGGGAGTTCGTCGGTGCGGCGCTTCAACAGCTTGCCCGGGAGGAAGCGGTCAATCATCTCGGCGACATGCATCTGACCGAGAGGTTCCACTTCGAGAATGACTGCCTGGCCCCGCTCAACGAATGACTGAAGACTGCTTTCAAATGCGGGCGGCAGCTCTCCCTGCCGGTAGGTGTAGATGTGCCGGCATGTGCGCTCAGCCTGACGTTTCCCGAGCAGGTACAGGATGACATCCAGGCTGGTCGGGTCGAAGGAATGCAGGTCGTCGATCACGACCGCGGACAGGACGGTACTCCCGGCTTGAAGGGCCACGCCCAGGGCGTCATGCAAGCGGAGCCAGTCGGTCTGGTTCTGGATCGGCTCCTGGGAAGCAGCACCAAATTCTGGCAGGAGGCGGGCGAGCTCGTGTTGCACCCAGGGTGGAAGAAGTGACGGCAAATTACCCCGGGCATTCACCAGGGTCCTCAACACCTCGACCTGGGAAGCGTACGGAACATGGCGCTCTCCTGGCCGTGCCTGACGAAAGAGAGGCGTCCCAGGTTGAGACCGGACGAAGTCGTGAACCAGGCGGGTTTTTCCGACGCCGGGCACCCCGGTGACGAAGACCGTCTGGTGACGGGCCCAAGCCTCACTCAGGCGGAGCCACGCATCATCGCGACCGACCAGGTGAGGACTGCCTGGGTCGGGATGGGGTGAGGTCCAGCCTGAGGGGGGGTCCTTCGGCAGCGTGGCCATGAGGGCCGTGGTGGCTGCGGACGGAGAAATCCCGAGTTCCCGTTCAAGCGTCTGCTTGCAGGAACGGTAGGCCGCCAATGCGGCGGTGGGCTGGTCTGACTGGACGTGCAATTCGATCAGGCGGGCGTGTGCCGCCTCGTTGAGGGGGTCGTGCCGAAGGCGTTGACGGGCAGCGTCGACGGCAGCTTCCAGCTCTCCAGCCTGCTGATGCCGCAGGATTTGAAGAGACAGGAGCCTGTCGAGCGCGAGTCGGGCCGTCTCCCGTTCCGTTTCGAGCCACTCGGTGTATTCAGGAAGGTCGGGAAAATCCAGACCATTCAGGAGATCACCACGGTAGAGCGCGGCGGTCTCAGCCAATTCACGAGACGTCTGAGTGGTCATGGCAGCGTGCGCCGTCAGGCGGTGCACGTCCACCCACAGTGTGGCGCTGTTCAAAGCCACGTGATCCCGGTCGGTGATCAGGAGCGTGGATTGACGGCTGAGGAGCGCGGCGATCTGTGCGAGCGAGGTGCGCACGCTCGCCCGGCCCTGTTGTCGCTCCGCGTCAGGCCACAACATCGCCGCGAGCCGATCACGGGCGTGCGGTGCGGGGTTGAGCATGAGGTAGGCCAGCAAGGCCAGCGTCTTGCGGGTTCTGGGATGCCAGGACTGTCCGGCAGACCGGACTTCCGGACTCCCCAGAAACAGGAACTCCAGCGGGTACGGTGAATCAGACGCTTGTTGCGGTCTTGTCACGGTCACTTCCTAACGTAACGGTGTCGTTCGAGACTTCAGTGTAGCCCCGGGGAACCACCCCCGCGAGAGCAGGAGATCACGGACGAAAAGTCCCCCCTGGGTCTCTCTTCCGCCTTCACCAGCACGAGAGCCCTGACGATCCACTTGGCGCCAACACCTTCACGGGTGAGCGCGATGGCAGGCCAGGACCTGCCGCGGAGGAAGCATCATGCGTAACATCCACTGGATTCGTGCTGTGCAGTTGACGGTGACCGCCTCGGTAGTGATGGGTGGCCTCGGACAAGCCAGTCAGGTAAGCTCCCTGAGCTCGCAGATGGCGGGGATGGCAGGCAGCAATCTCACCCGTGCGGAGTGCGAGCAACGCGTGCAGGAGCTGGCCGGTATGCTTCAGCGGGCCGGATACGGTCCGGTGCAGACGGTGGCCTTCGCGGACGGCACATTGATTGTCCGCTGGTATCACTCGGGGACGCGGCAGACTGCGTTGGCGTTCTCCGGGCAGAAAGCCACCGGCAATGTCTTTGAGGCGAGCGAGTATGCGGGGGTGGTGCGCCTGAACGAGTTCCGCGGCCTCCGCTAAAGCAGTGGTACTGAACGCCCGCTTTCTGGCTTGTTTGCTCGGGAGGGCAGCGTGGAATGAAGGGTGGGGGTGTCCAGCAGGGGGTGAGGCCAGTGGGTCTCACCCCCTGCTGGTTGGCTGAGGGTGGTCAAGGCGGATGAGGTCACCTGGTCTGGTACGGGTGCGCCCTGGGGCCGGTCGCCAGCAGGATTGACCTGTCCATCCTGCTGGCGACCGGACTGGGCGCGGCGCTGGCCTTCGAGGCAGGGGATCTCAGCGGTGGCACCGGCGTGTGTGGCGTCCCGGGAACTGTGTATAAGGCTGGCCCAGGCGACTGGCAAGCCTCAGCTGCGCCCGACGGACCTACTGTGGGTGCGCTCGCGGGCGGCGTCAGTCAGCTTCCAGGCCGCCAGCCGGCGGGGAGCCGCCGCTCGGGGAGGTGCACGGTCTCCGTCTCCTTGACGTCGCGCGAGTGGGTGCCAACCATCACGCGGTACGCTCCGCGGGCAATCCGCCATTCGCGTGCGGCCGTGTCCCAGGTGGCGAGCGTGCGCGGATCGACCGAGAGCGTGACCATCTGATCACCACCGGGCTCGAGTTCCACACTGGCGAACCCGGCCAGGCGGCGCGGGGCCTCCCAGCCGCCACCAGCCGGCGAAACATACACCTGCGGCACGTCCCGGCCACGCCGCGGCCCCTTATTCTCCACCCGGAAGCTGACCACGAGATCCTGCCCGTCGACACCGGCACGCAGCCGGTCATACTCGAACTGCGTGTACGTGAGGCCGTACCCGAACGGAAAGAGCGGCTCGAGGTTGTTGGCGTCGAACCAGCGATACCCGACCCGCGCACCTTCAAAATAGTCAACGCTGAAGGGCGTGCCCGGCCGCAGGCCGTTGCCATCGAGCCGCGGGCGCGGCAACTGACTCTCGTCGCGGGGGAAGGTGATCGGTAACCGGCCGGAAGGATTCACCCGGCCGAACAGGAGGTTGGCGATCGCCTGCCCGCCCTCGGTCCCGGGATACCAGGCTTCCAGAATCGCCGGCACCTGGGTCACCCACGGCATCAGGACCGGCCCGCCGGTCTCGAGCACCACGACGGTGCGCGGATTGGCCGCGGCGACGGCGGCGATGAGCGCGTCCTGATGGCCCGGCAGGGTAAGCGGCACGTCGATGGATTCACTGGCCCACTGCGTGCCGAAGACAATCGCGACGTCGGCTTCACGCGCGGCATGTGCTGCTTCCGCGGCATCGGTGCCGTCGTGGAAGCTCACCTGCGCGCCCGGCACCTGCGCCTGGATCGCGCGCACCGGCGAGGAGGGATAATAGACGATCGGCCCCGGCCAGGTCCGCGGCTCCAGGCCGGGCACGGCGTTGCCACCCCGCGGATAGGTCTGCGATGAGCCGCCGCCCGAGAGCACGCCGACATCCGCATGACCCCCGATGACCGCGATCCGCCGCAGGTCAGCGCTCAGCGGGAGAAGGCGCCCTTCGTTCCTGAGGAGGACGGCGCCCTGCTCGGCCGCGGTGCGGGTCACTTCCGCATGGGCAGCGAAGTCGATCTCCGTCTCCTGCGGCGTCACCGGATGGTCCACCACACCGTTGTCGAACATGGCGCGCAGGATCCGGTGCGCCATCTCGTTCAGCCGGTGCCCGGTGACGCGGCCCTGTGCGACCGCCTGGCGGAGCGGCGCACCGAAATAAGGCTGTGCGTCGAATGGAAAGCCGGAGTCCTGGTCGAGCCCGGCCTTGGCCGACTGCTCGGTGCTGTGGACCGCGCCCCAGTCCGACAGCACATACCCGCGAAAGCCCCAGTCGTCTCTTAGCACCTGCGTCAGCAGCCAGTGATTCTCGCAGGCGTAGGTGCCATTCACCCGGTTGTAGGCGCACATCACCGAACCCGCATCTGACCGCTCGATCGCGAACTGAAAGGCGAGGAGGTCGGACATGCGCGCGCCTGCTTCGTCGATTCGTGCATCGAGGAGGTGGCGCCCGCTCTCCTGGTTGTTGAGCGCGAAATGCTTGACCGTCGAGATGATGTGGTTGGACTGGATCCCGGCAACGTGGTGGCCGATCATGGTGCCGGCCAGCAGAGGGTCCTCGCCGCCGTATTCGAAGGTGCGGCCGTTGCGGGGGTCGCGCGCCAGGTTGACGCCGCCCGCGAGCATCACGTTGAAGCCGGACAGCCGTGCTTCGCGGCCGATCATCGCGCCGCCCCGGCGGGCGATCTCCGGATTCCAGCTGGCGGTGGTTGCGATCCCGGAGGGGAGAGCGGTCCGCTCGAGCTTTTTCGGCGCGCTGCCCTGGGTGGCGACGCCGATGCCAGCGTCGGTCTGCCACTGCGGTGGGAGGCCGAGGCGTGGGATGCCGGGCACGTAGCCGGCGGAGCCGTAGCGTGCTTCCCGCGGCGCACGGTAAAACTTCGCGGGGAGGTCGGTCGCGAAAGAGCCGAACACGAGGCGCTGCTTCTCGTCGGGAGTCATCTGCCGCAGCACGAGGTCGGCGCGCTGGTCCGGGCTGAGGGTGGGGTTCATCCAGGGCCACGCGTCCGCACCTGTGCCGGCAGTGCCAAGTATGACGAGCGTGGCAGCGAGTGCGGTGGCGGCGAGGCTCTGCATGGTCATCCTCCACTCCTGGTTGTGGTGCCGGGGAACAGTGGTTTTAGCGCCCACAAGCCGGTCATGACGGTTGGGTGCCCGGTCCCGGGCGGCGAGCCTGGGACTGGGCAGCCCAGGCGAGGAAGCTCGGCAGTCAGAAGCGGCGGAGATCGAGGCCCTGGACCTCCTGAGGGCGCCCCCGGTGCCGGCGCGGCCCCGTCGTCTCCCGCAGAAGGTAGGAGCCGCCACACGGTCCATGCGCGGCTTACTCCCGCCGCAGTTCGCGCACTTTCTGGTCGTAGGCCAGGCAGGCGGCGACGTCGAGTTCATGGAGGCCGGGCCGGACTTCGAGCACCTCTTCCAGAGTGCAGCAGCGCCGGGCGGTCCTGAGCACGTCCGGAACGGTGATGCCTTTGCCACGCACCCGCGGCCGGCGCTCGGCACCGCGCAGTTCGATGCGGGCCATCAGGGCCAGGGTGGGCGTGAGGTCGAGCTGGCTCAGCAGGCGGCTCAGGGTCAGGATGACCGGGGCGTCGGGGGCCGCCACGGATCTGGGACGGGAAGCCCGGGTGGCGGCGGATGGAAATGCCTGGGGTGGAGGCAGGGCAAAAGTACAGTCATTCATGGAGGACCTCTCCAGGAAAATGAAGTTTTGATTGAGGATTGGTATGGATTTTATCACGCAAAGAAGCTGTACTTTCGGTCGGTCCGACTGGAAAAAGTGCGGTACCGTCGCTCAACAGCGGTGAGTGATCGGCCGCAGAGTGCAGTGGGGGCAGGGCGACTCTGGAGCCAGATGAGGGCCAGTTCCTGAGGGGAGGAGTCAGAAGTTCTGGCTTCCTGCGGTTCAGCCTGAACGTGCAGGGGTGGGAACCGGCCACGCGGTTGTCCTCGCGGGGACGCCGGAGCGTCTGAACACGGTGTTCATGCGAATCCGCAGCAGCGACTGGATGTCGTTGCCCAGGCCATTTGGCGGGAGGTCGACGCGGGTGCGCCGATTCACCTCCTGACCTTGCGGGTGTGGTCCCTGCGGGAGGCGTCAGGCCGCGTCCCCACTGGCTGAACCGGGCCTCCGGGACGGCGGGGTCCTGGAATGGGAACGGTGTGGGGAGGTGAGCCACTGAAGTGAGCCTGACGAGCTGAAGGCGGTGACCGCCCGGCTGCTGGAGTGCGCGGGAGGGCAGCGTCGGACTGTGGGGGTCGTGGGGCCAGGCCTGGGGGTCTCACTCCCGGCCGTTGAGCGGCACATGGTCAAGGCGGATGAAGTCCCGAGGTCTCCCCTCGTCCCTTTTTGCGATAATTGTAGTTATCATCTAAAAGATGGACACCAGGGGAGAGAGCCAGCACAGTCCAGAAGCGAACTCCACCTACGCCCTCACCCTCGACCTCCGCCGGGGCCACCTCCTGGACCAGGCCTCGAACTGGACCAGCCTCCACGAAGCTGAACTCCGCCGCCGCGCCACCGAAGCCGCCCGCGACAAAGACGCCGAGGTGCTGTGGGACCTGACCGTCGCCTACCTGACCACGCTCACCCAAGCAGGCATCCGCATCAGTCCACACACCCTGCGCTCATACCGCACTGGCGTCCGGCAATTTCTGGCCCACGCTGAGGAGCGCGCCTGGAACCTGCTGCGTCCCAGGCGGAACGACGCCGCGTTCTGGGTGAGCAGCCTGACGGTCAACCGGGACGGCACCAGACCCAAAGCAGCCGCGACCGCCCGCTCCCGGGTGGCGGCCGCCAACGCCCTATACGCGGCCTTGCGTTGGGCGCAAGTCACCACGGCCCACCCGTTCGAGGATGTACCGCAACCGCGGGACCGGACCGACGCGATTACCCGGCGGCCGCCACATCGCGAGACCGTGGTGCACCGCACGTTAGCCGCTGCGGAACGGGAGCAGCGCACCGACCTGCGGGTCCTGATCCTCCTGACTGCCCATGCGGGATTGCGCATCGAGGAAGCCCTGACCCTCACCTGGGCCCAGGTCGACACCGCCAGCCACCGCCTGACCGTGCACGGAAAAGGGGGTAAGCGGCGGATCGTCGGCATCTCGGGCACCCTCCTCGAAGCCCTGCGGGCCCACGCGGGTCAGGGCAAGAATGGACGCCTGTTCTCGTTCGCCCACCGGTCCGGTGCCGCGTACCATCTGCGGCGCCTGATGGAGCAGGAAGGTCTGCCCTGGGCGGGCTTTCATGCGTTCCGGAAATACAACGGTACCTTATTGTACCGGCGGACGCGGGATTTTGTTCGTGTGGCACATCATCTGGGTCACGCGAATGTCAACACGACCAGGGCGTATGTCGATGTGCCGGCGGATGACCTGGCGGCTGAACTCGCTGATCTCTGAACCCTGACTGAGGGGCGAGGGCGCCTCGGGAGCGCGTTTCTCGGCTGTCCAGAGTCCAGCCCAGGGAATCGGGATGCATACGTTGCGTATACGTGGATGTCGGGGTATACTATTCGACATCAAAGGCGGCCATTTTGGCCGTCTTTTTCGTCTCAAGACAACTCCCTTTCTGGATCAGCGGGGCAATGAGTGCCCGAGCGCCACAAGGCTGTCGATCAGCACGGTGAGTGCCTCGGCCGGCTCCCCTTCGTACCGGAGCAGGGTGGGGTCGGATGCCGCGTGGTCGAACACACCGATGGTTGCTGTCGAGTCGTCCACGCTGAACATCACGCTGATGCACCGTCCGTCTGGCAAGGTAAAGTCCGCGCACTCGTCCCAGCCGGTGCCACACATCGTTTGCCCTCCGCCGGTGCCCTCGCCTCCTGGGTCGTGCGTGAGGATGTGACGGAGCAGGTCTCGATTCCAAGGATAGATTTCAAGTGTTGCCTTCATATCTCTTATCGTAACGTCAAAGTTCAAATCAGAGGCATGTTTTTCCGTGAATCTCGTCTTTTGCTTCGAAGACTCAATGAAACACGACAGTGTCCATTCAGCGATAACGAGCGACACGGTTCAAATGGACATCATGGCCAAAAAAAGCCCCCGTAAGTGCGGGGGATTGAGCAGGGTCTTTCGTCTGAATGAAACCGAATCATCCCCACAAGCGTGGGAAACAAACTGCTGAGTCATCTCAGGAGTCTAAATACCGAATCATCCCCACAAATGCGGGAAGTACTCTACTCCACGAGCGTGGGAAACCTGCTTGCCATTCATTTAAGCAGAATGCGGATCAAATGTCAAGCCATGAAGGTGATGAGGAGTGGAGCAATACGAAGTGTCGCCGACCAATCAACAGGAAAGCCCATATTTTTCTTCGTACGTAGATTCATTTCCATGTAAATCCCAGAACAATTACCAACGTGGCATACCAGGACATCACGAGAGATGGATGACTTTCACGAAGGACCATGACATTGCAGACGCCATGGCGCTCGGCGAGCCTGATCAACACGTGCGCGCAGGGCGCATGACTTCGTCGGGAACGTCCTGCTCCGGCACGCCTCGTGATGGCACAGGTGTCCAAGAAGGTGAGCACGGAGAGGGAGGATCACATGCCCTGTGCTCGTCGTCCGCGTCAGCAGTGCCTGAACCACGCCATCATGAACCTTTTCAAGAGAACGGTGCATCCACCAGCCCGCGCTCCACGGCCCAGCGGGCAAGCTCCACCCGGTTATGCATTTCCAGCTTGCCCAGCATGCTCGAGACATGTTTACTGACGGTCGTGGCGCTGATGTGAAGGTGTTGCGCAATTCTCTTATCCGAGATGCCCTGAGCAAGCAGCCGGAGCACGTCCAGCTCCCGCGTGGTCAAGGGAGTGCCGGTCTTGATGGACGGCGGCACTGTCAGGATATGGTCGAGAAACGCCTGAACTTCCGGCACAAGGTCCTCGAGGCTGAGCGTCTCTCCTTCCACACGGCACTCCACATACTGTTCTCCCATCTCAGCTCGGAGGGCTACGTCCAGGGCTTTCACGTGCGGAGCGAAACACACGTCCCACGGTTCACCCGTCCTGATCCGCATCGCGTCGCTACACCCGACCATCCGCGCAGCAAGGGTCAGCTCTCCAGCGTCACGAGCATGAAAGGCGAGCATGTGCAGCAGCACGTACCGTAGCAGCGCGTTCGGCACCGTCAGCATGTGGTGCCAGGCGGCCCGCGCCAACGGCAGCGCGGTGCTCCGCTCGCCCTGGAGGTAAGCCGACCAGCCCATCAAACCCTTAGCAAAAGCCAGACCTCCCTCACTGCCCCGCTCCAGACTTAACGCCTCGGTCCGCTCAAAACAGCGGAAGGCGTCCGCAGGCTGACCCAGGCGGAGATACGTCACCCCCAGGCTGTTTGCGACGTCATTGAGACGCTGCCTGTGGTTCAGGTTCTCAAAGATACGCTGGACTCGCTGGAACAATTCAAGAGCCTGATCGTGATCTCCCGCCCCCGAGGATACCGACGCGAGCAGCAGCAGAACGTCGGCTTCACCCGCAGCATTCCCCAGCTGGCGGTAGAGATCGCCCGCCCGCCCCAGCACCTGACGGGCCTGAGCGAACCGGTGGAGATTCCGGCAGGTCAGTCCCAAATCTCGTAGCCCGTCCGCCAGCAGGTCAGGCTCTCCGTCCGCGCCGGGCATGTCCACGATCCGGCACAGCCAGTTATGGTGTTTCTGCGTTGCGTCATGACCCCAGTACGGCCCGAGCGCCCTGACCAGCCGCAGTGCCTGCTGCGCCCGTTCAGTCTCCACCAGCCATTGCAGGGCCAAGTTTAGATTTGCGTCGTCCGCGGCCAGACGCGAAAACCAGAACGACTCCAGATGCTCCTCACACCGCCTGGCCTGCTCGGCGAGTGCCAGATAGTAAAGCGCGTGTCGTTCGCGGAACACTCCGGCCTCCGGAAGGCTGTTGAGCAGTTCCTCCGCAAACTCCCGAACCGGCTCCAGGAGGCGCCAGCGAGACTCAGGACCCTCTGCCGCCTGGACCATGCTGTGCTCGACGAGCGCAATCAGGAGTGAACGTGCAGACTCGTGCAATGTCACGGCCTCAAGGGCCGGCAGCGTGAAACCACCAATAAAGGTGCCACACGCGGCAAACGCCAGGCGCTGCTGAGCGGTCAGTAAGTCGACACTCCAACCGATGGTGCTCCGCAGGGAATCCCCATGATGTGGACCATCTCTCGGCCCGTCCGTCAGCACCTCGAGGGGCCGTTCCAACCACGCCAGCAGACCGTCCACGGTCACCGCACGAAGTCTTGAGGCGGCCAGTTCCAGGGCCAGGGGAATACCGTCCAGGAGGCAGCAGATGCGGGAGACGACTGGCTCGTTCGCTGGCGTCAGGCGGAAGTGCGGGTCGACTGCCTGAACGCAATCGACAAACAGACGCACCGCGGCGCTCTCCAGCCCCCTGCTTGCTCGGGTTGGAAGTGGGAGGGGGCCGAGCGGCAATTCATGCTCCCCACGGACGTGCAGGGCGCAGCGGCTGGTGATCAGGATCCGCAGATTTGACGTGATGTTGGCCAGAGCGGCGATGTCGGCGGCGGCCGTTGGAAGGTGCTCGAAATTGTCGAGGACGAGCAGCAGGCTGTGCGTTCCGATGGTCGCCCCTAGGTCAGCGCGGTCAGCGGAGGGGGCCCCGATGGCCTGAGCAATGGCGGGCAGGACCTCCGCCGGATCCCGCAACGAAACAAGATTCACCCACACCGCCCCCAGGTCGAATTCCGGTCCCAAGGTGTAGGCGAGTTCCAGCGCCAGCCTGGTTTTCCCGATACCGCCGGGACCCCGGAGCGTCAGCAGGTGAAGCTGAGGCCGGCTGAGCAATCCGCTGACCATCAGGATTTCAGCTTCTCGGCCAACCAGTGGGGTGGGACGGGGAGGAAGATGTCCGGGAGCCAGTACGTCACGGAAGACGGTCATAAGCACCTTGCGCCGGTAGACGAGGGATGGCAGAAACGAAGGTTGACTCTTCATCAGCGTACCCTCACCGCGCTCGCATCCTGGCGACCAGGACAGATGGGCAACTGATGGGCAGGCCCAACAGGTCCGCACCCCCCAATTCTGACGGGGGGTGCCCACCCCTCCCCCCCAGTTTTCACGATGCTGGGCGATGGATGGCCGCTTAACGTGAGGCACCAGACCACCGCAGGACGCTTCCAACGCCACGGTTCCGCCTCGCTATGCACCGTGGCACGCTGCTCGTCCGTTGTGACCACTGGGCACGTCAACCGGCGGAAACGCCGCCATCGGAGGAAAGGCATGCAAACTCAAGTCACGCAACCCGACACCCGGTTGATCGACACGTTCAGTCAGGCGAACTGGGACGCCTTCCGGGACCTGCTCACGCCTGACGTGATCTACGAGGAACCCTCCACACAGCGCCGTACCCAGGACGCTGACACGTATGTTCAATTGTGCCAGGGCTGGTTGCGGGCCCTGCCGGACGGACGCGGTGTGGTCCTGCGCTCCGTGCACTCGGGGGACACGCTGGTCCATGAAGTGCGCTGGGAAGGCACGCACAACGGCCCGCTGGACACGCCAGGTGGAAGCATTCCCCCGACGGGCAGGTGGGTGAGTTTTGAGGGGGTGATGTGGTGCGAAATGAAAGGAGACCGTATCGGGTTCATCCGGCATCACCTGGATGTCCTGTCATTACTCCAGCAGATCGGCGCCCTCCCGGCCCCTTGACTCTGATCACCCTGGTGAGGGCCGCTTCCTCAAGCCTGCTTGACTCTCCAGTTACTGGAGGGCCTACGGTTGAAGGCAGGAGGAACCACATGGATACCAACCAGGCCCGCTTCCTGTTCGAAGTCCAGCGCGTGGGTGACCGGGTGGGGGCTGAATGTCAGTACACGCCCGCGCCTTCCCAGCCACCAGTGACTCCCAGACCCTCCCTGAGGCGCACCCTCGCGCTGTGGCTGCATCACCTTGCTTCCCAGGTTGACGTGCCATCACTACAACCCGCGTAAAGAACACTCGCTTGCCAGGCAAGGACAAGTCTCCTACATCGACGCTGAATTGAGATCGAGAGCTGGCCCTCAGGGTGACCGCTCCAGATGCTCACCACCGACGCATCTGTCTCCAGACCACAGCTAATAAGCCACGCAGGAGAAGCCTGCGGGGAAGGAAAGGTTATGTCATTGACTCGTTGGATTTCGCTGTCCTTCGCCCTCGTCCTGGGTGGCGCCCTGGCCGCGCCCCTGACCACCCCGGTGCTGACCGGCCGCATCGTCGACTGGCCGCCCGGCGAGACTGGCGTCATTCAGCTCGAGTCCGTCGTGCAAGGGCCAGACAACACGGTCTTCGCTACCGGTACCATCGACGCTACCGGCCAGTTCCGCCTGACCCTTCCCTCTGCTGAGAAGGTGCAGCCTACCCTCGCACCTCTGGCGAAATGGATGGCCTCCCCCTCGAACCAGGCGCAGGGCTGTTCAGCGAAAGGTACGGTTACGCCATCGCAGGGTGGCCTGCGGTTCTTTCAGCTGTTCAGCTACCGCGGTGGACAGCGGTTCGGAGATGTCACACTGCGCTCCTCCTCTCAGCGTTTCCTACCTGCCGGTCAGACCGAAGCTCAGCTCACGTTTTTTGGCTGGACAGGCGCGGCTGCCCTCAAGATTGAAGGCACCATCACGTGCAGGGACCTGATCTCAACCTACCAGGGAACCTTTCCGGCCGGCTGGCACCTGCTTCCTGGTCAGGTAACGGGGCGTCAGGATGGCCAGACCATGGAACGGGTGACGGCCGCGGCCCTTCCAGGCACACTGGCCTGGAGGCAGTATGTGGAGTTCGGTGGGATCGGCGTGCAGTTCGATCTCACCTGGAGTGGCGCAGGCGCGCTCATTACGGGGGTAACGCCGGATGGGCCGGCCGCGCGGGCGGGTGTGCGGGCTGGGGATCAGGTGGTGGAGGTGGACGGACGCAGCGTGTCGGGTCTGACGCTGCCGCAGATCATGTCGCGGGTGGCGGGGCCCGCGGGCGTGCCAGTCACCTTGGGCCTCAGGAGAGGGGGGCAGGAGGCCATGCTCCGCGTGATGGTGACCCGCACCCTCCAGCGTATTCCGTGAAGGCCAGGGGGATCACGCTCCCTGACCAAGTTCAAGCTCCCAATTCCACCGTGGAGGAAGCGACATGTTCCGACTTGGCATCCTGAGCCTGGTGCTGCTCCTGGCAGCCTGTGGCCGGACCACAACACCCCAGATCACAACCCCACCACCCACGGACCACTACGCGACCGTGAGCTTCCCGGAATCCCAGAGAGAGTTCACGGGGGCCCGCTGACCATCCGGAAAGAACGAGCCGGCTGATGCCGGCCCAGGGTCGCACTCAAAGCACCATCAAGCCTGTTGCTTCCGCCCTCCCTGACCTCGCCCACAGAGCGGCCGACAACCGCCTTCAAAGGAGATCAGCATGACCGGGACACGCTTTATACAACTCGCTGGAATCGCTGGGACACTCGCCGGACTTCTGATGGTCGCGGAAATCGTGAGAATCCAGTCTCAACCACTCTGGGTGTCAAGCAATGACTCGACGGGAAGTCTGTGGTTTCTCGGCTCGGCCACGCTGGTCCTCCTAGGCGTTATCGGGAATGCTTACGCTGCGCCGCGTTCGGCACCACGGTCCTCCCGGCTCGCGCTCGCCTCGGTGGGGCTGGCCGTCCTGTCGGTGCCGCTCATGCTGTTCGGGATGTCCTTCGAGTGGTCCCTGCTGCTGATTGGCTCCTGGCTGCTGCTGATCTCCTGCATGCTCGGTGCACTGCACGCCATCGTGGCGCGCCCCGCCTCCCGGATACCTGCCACCCTTTTGATGCTGAGTGCACCCGTCGTGCCGTTCATGAACACGCTTGACGACAGAATCTGGCTTCTGCTTCCTTTTGCTCTCGCGTGGATTTTCTTCGGGTTCTCCCTCGCCACCTGGCGAGGGATGACAGGCACGCACCCAGCTGTGCATTGAACGAGTGAGACCAGGCGGGGAGGTGGGGGGACCTGAATTTCCGTCCGGGCGTGTCCCCATATCCGCCAATGAAGGAGGGAGGGCCCCATGACTGGTCACATCCGCGTTCTCACGAGTCTGCGTTTCTTTGCCGCCCTGATCGTGGTGTTCTTCCATTTCTCCTTTTTCCCTGGCGCGGAGCTCCCGTTACGCGTGCAGCAGTTACTGGGGATGGGACCAACCGGGGTGGCGTTCTTCTTCGTGCTCAGCGGCTTCATCCTCACGTATACCTACCAGCGCACGTTTGCGGCGTCCGGACTGAAGTGGGAGGCGGTCAGACCTTTTCTTCAGGCCCGGATCGCCCGCGTCTACCCCATGCATGTGCTGGGCCTGGTGTTGATCACCCCCCTGACGCTGGCTGCCTTGCCCTTCGAGAGCTTTCCGTGGGGGTCGTGGCTGCGTGAACTGCTCCTGGTGCAGGTGTACAGTGCCGGGTCCCAGTCCGTCTGGAATTCCCCGGCGTGGTCCATCGCGTGTGAAGCCGTGTTCTACCTGACGTTCCCCCTGGTTACCGTGCGCCTCATCCGCTTGCGGCCGCAGGTGAACCTGTACGGGCTAGCGCTGGGTCTGGCGGCTGTGCAAGTGGCATTGCACGTTCTGGTGGTGCGCGCTGCCCTGGCTGGCACCGGTGGTGGGTTCGATTTCGCGTATACCTCACCGGCCCTGCGAATCTTCGAATTCATGATCGGGTGCGTGATCGGCACGGCCTTCCTGCGCGGACAGGCAGGTGACCGCCGCTACCAGCTCGGTGCGCGTGGACGCCTGGTGACGCTGCTGGTGGCGGGGGCAGTCATTCTTGGGGGGATTGCGCTCAAGGGGGCGCTGCCGCGTGGGAGCGAAGACCTGGTCACCCGCGTGCTGGGGCAGACCATTCACGCGTACGCGGCGTACACCCTGCCGTTCGCGGCCATCATCCTCGCGTACGCGTCAGGGCCGACCGTGGGCTCTGGGCTGCTCTCGCGGCCCACCCTGGTGCTGCTGGGGGAGGCAAGTTACAGCCTGTACATCCTGCACTGGGTGGCGTTTAAGGCTCTGGAGGCCCTGGAGCGCGCTGGGTACGCGGTGCCGTTCCTGGCCGTCGGGCTGACTATTGCTGGGTTGATCGGGGGAAGCGTGCTGTCCTTGCGGTTGATCGAGTTGCCGCTGCGCGACCGGCTGCGGCCACGCAGGATATTCGGGTCCGCCCATGGTGGAGGACCAGTGTCCGATTCCACCCTTCATCATCCTGCACAGCAGTGACCTGCTGCGTTGGGCTGTGGGTGGAGACGCCTGGACCGATTGGCCTGACCGGATTACGGACGAGAGGAAATGCGTAACTGGCCATCAGAATCTTGAGCCTGGATTTATCTTCTCTCATCAAATACAACGGAAGCACTCAAATTGCCGTCCAGTGTTGTCAGCTTCCTGCCTTGTGCCGCCGTGCCAGGAGCCTGCCATGCCGTATGCCTTCACTCCACACAACGCAGGCTCATAACCTCAAGCCCATCCCTCATTCGTGCCGTTTCGCCCTCTCAACTCTAGGAAGGAACGATATGGACCAAACCAGGCTGGCGTCCTTCCCGACCGCAACTGGCGCGGCTTTGCCTTCGACTTCGGCGAGCATGTCTCACCTAACGGCGTGATCGAGGAGTACACCAGCGCGCAGACCTCAGCGCTGAAGAACAAGCTGATGGTGGTGCGCTACAGCGCCGGTAAGGACATCATCGTACTGAGCGTGGGAGGCAGCAGCCAGGACATCATCGGGTCCGAAACCAACATACCCGGCCTGTCCAACTTCAGCCCCAGCCCGCTCGACCTCATTGAGAACCGCACCAACGGTCACCTCTACGTTGCTCAGCTGGACGAAGCCACCGGCAGTGGAAAAATCACGCTGGCCAGACCCCGGTAACCCATGAAGACATCCGCAAACCATCAGGAACCCCGATGCCCAGCAGGGCCAGTCCCTGCTGGTGGACGAGCAGCAACAAGGAGGTGCCTACCGCCAATCCAAGAATCAGGGTCTCGATTAGCGTTCCTGGCTCCAGGAGGGCCGATAGGGGCACAAACAACACGCGCCCCGGCACGGCTAAAGCCATCGCGGGACGTGTCATACCCCCGCTTCTACCCCCGATGGGGCCTGGAGGGAAATTCCTCCCGCGACTGACAGACGGTCATACTGGCAGAAATGCAACTCAGTGACATCCAGCCGGTCCCCGGGGCACGCCCGGTCACCCAGATTGATCTGGACGCTTTCGAAACCTCCCGGGGCGTCACCCTGTCTCCCCACCACCGGTACCTGCTGCTCATCCAGGACGGCGGGGTGCTTCCTGAAGGATATGTTCCCATCCCGGATGCTCCCGTTCTGTCCGCGCAACCCACGTTTTGGCACGGCCTGGGCAGTGGGGAACTGGAAGACGAGTACGACTGGTATGAGGAGATGATCGGCCCTGACCTGGTTCCCTTTTGCTCAGACCCGGCCGGCAGCGTGTTCTGTTACCGGCTGCAACCGACCGGCACGGAACGTATTTCGCGAGTGTGGAGCATCGCACGGAGGACGCCTGGGGCCGGCTGTCGTACCCGCTCTACCCGGTCACCCAAGGTCTGAAGAATTTCCTCGCGCAGATCGTGCCATGCGGTCCTGCCTGACCTGAGTCATGGTCGCCAACCCGTGTTCCGGGGTGTGCTCTCACGCCAGTGAGGCCGCCCTTCCCCGGTCGGCCGCTGACCCGCTTGCGCAACTGTTCGTCACGGCCTTGAACCCGGCTTGAGCTTCCCTCATCAAGTACAACTAAAGCACTCAGATGCTGTCGAGCCAGGTTCACCGTCTCCCTTTCACCGTCAAGGAAGGAGTGAGTCATGATGTCTCCCCACCAGGTTGCCGCTCTGCCAAGACCCAAGGTTGCCTTCGCTGGTGCCATGCTGACGTGTGCGCTCGTCGCGTGCGGACAACCAGTGGCACAAACCCATGCCCCCCCGTCCCTGACGCTGCGGTCACAGACCTACCCGGGAACCAACGGAAAGATTGCTTTCGTCCACTCTCCAGGCTGGAATACACTCGGAGACATCCACACGATCAACCCCGACGGGACCGGCCGGATCAACCTGACCAACCACCCGGCAGGAGACTCGAACCCCGTCTGGTCGCCCGATGGCCGTCACATTGCTTTCGAGTCCAACCGGGACACCAACCCCGGCATTTACGTGATGAACGCGGACGGTTCTGAAGTCAGAAGCCTGACCAGTACGCTCGGAGTCGCCCGAAATCCATCCTGGTCTCCGGACGGGAGTTATGCGACGGGCCTGACCCGCTCCCGGTAGGCCTGCGGGCTGATCCCTGCGACCGACCGGAACTTTCGGGTGAAGGCGCTGTGATCGCTGTATCCGCAGGCGTGCGCGATCTCGGAGATGGAGAGATTCGGTTCCCGAAGCAGGCTCACCGCCGCGTCCAGCCGGACTTTGATCAGGAATTGCTGCGGCGTCATGTGGCACACCCGCCGCATCAGCCGCTCGAAACTGTCCTCCGATAAGCCGGCGCGCGCCGCCAGTGCGGAAACGCGGAGCGACCGGCTGTGATGCTCGTGCATGTAACTCAGCGCCTCAGCGACCCGCGCGAAATCCTCGTGCCGCTCGATGCTGGCGGGAACGTCACGTGAAATCCCGATCAGGCCCACCACCTGACCTGTGCCGTTGCGCAGTCGGATCTTGTGCGTCAGGCACCAGCTCGGCTCGCCCTGCGGACCGAAGTACATTTCCAGAACGTCCCGGAGTTCGCGGCCGTCACGGACGGTCTGCACGTCCTGCTCGTTGAAGCGCCGCCCAGGATCCCCCATGAAGACTTCTGCGGCTGTGCGGCCCAGCACGTCCCGCTTATGCTGAGCTCCGCTGCGACGCCGCAAGGTGTCGTTCACGCTGACATACCGTCCCTGAACGTCCTTGACGAAGAAGATCAAACCGGGTGCACCGTCGAGCAAAGCTTCCAGCGGCCAGCTTCCGTCGGGCGCGGGGCGCAACCACTCCCTGGGATCTTCCATGAGTTCACTTTGCCACACCACGCCCGGTCTGGAAGTGTGCCAAGTTCCGCACAGGATCGGGCCGTCCCTGTCTTGATCGGGACGGCCCGCATTGCTTCCGGTAGCTGGAGGTGGGTCCGTGCCCATTCCACACCGGTCACTGGACCCGTTCTCCACCGAGCGGGCAAGCCCGCGGCAGCGGCTCCATGCCTTTCAGTACACCTGACCATTCGCGAAAGTTCGACCTGGGGGAAGATCCGTCCAATGAATCCACACCTGGTGAGGGCCGAGGTTCAGGTGACCGGTCAGGGTTTCCGCAATCTCAGTCATGGCCTGACGCACCGTCTCGTCCGTTCGTGGGTTGGCCAGGACGGTCACGACCAGGTGTGGCGCACTGACCGCGCCATGTAGGCCTTCCTGCACGTAGGACTACGGCCCGAAATGCACTCACAGCAGGTGCGGCGGCACCGCCAGGGTGGACGACAGGCGCTGGACCAGCGCGTCGGACACCTGCTGAGCCTGGTCTGGGGAGTGGACATCCGGCGTATGAAGCGTGATCACGGGCATGGTGCTCCTTCCAGCAGGGGCCCTGAGGGGAAGCGGGCCTGGGGGTGAATCAGGACGCTGAGACGCAGGACACGGGCAACTGCCTCACGGCCCCTGTTCAGTGACTCGGCACAGCCTGCCCGGTGTTCCACGACAGCACGGGCCGGGCGTCCAGGGTCGAGAAAGCCTCCCGCACCTGCCTCAGTTGCTTCTCGCGTTCCTCCGGGGTCTTGCGCACCGGGCTGAAACTCATGACGGGAGCCAGGACGGAGTACCCGACGAAACAGAACATGCCATGCTGGATGTGAAACAGGATGACATCCATCTCGCCGTCCCGCGCCCCAGAACCGAACATGTCCTCGGTGCTGCCGGTCGTGAACAGCAGCATGGCCCGCCGGCCCTGAAAACCTCCTGTCTCAAAGCGGCCGACGCTGCCGCCGTAGGCCACGCCCATCGCGAAGACCCGGTCCACCCAGCCTTTGAGCAGGGCCGGCAGGGAGAACCACCACATCGGGAAGGAGAACACCAGCAGGTCCGCCCGCTGCACCTTCTCGATCTCCGCCGCCACGTCCGGGGCGAAGGTGCCGTGATTGACGGCCTTGACCTGCTCGACCTGAGGTTTGAAGTGCCCGACCAGCTCATGCTCGAAGTCATCCCGGCCGAGTTCAGGGTTCCAGCCCATCCCATACAGGTCGCTGATCTCGACCGTGTAGCCCTGAGCTTCAAGGGCCTGCGCAGCTTCCCTCATCTGGGCGGAGCAGAAGGAATCAGGTTCCGGGTGGGCGTGAACGATCAAAGCGTGGGGCATGGGCACATCTCCTGGGGACGAGGCGGATGAAGGAAGGGCGGCGCTGAGCGGCCTCGGATGGCGTGCCGCAGGGGAGTCTCCCCGCAGGAGCGGTGCCCCTCGCCTCAGCCCACCGATACGGGCATTATTCCGCCCGGCGAAGGCGCTGTCTTGTCAGGATCACTGCCCCAGCCTGCGGAAATCGGCATAAGGGGTCGCCGTGAACCTGAGACCGCCATCAACGCCCGGACGGTCCTCATTCGCATCACGGCCACCGCGGCGGGCCAGGCGACACGCAGGTCAGGTCGACCTGACGCCACGCGTTCGGCCGCATCCACACGCGATGGAATTGCATCTGCTCATCGGCTGCCTTCTGATCCTTGTGCCGATTTCCGCAGCCCACCCTGGCGAAATGCTCAAGACACCCTGTCGCGGCAGGAGGACAATGAGCAGCAACCTACCGCTCAAGGAGAACCGCGTGACCCACGCTGGAACCAGTGCCACCCTCGCCGCGTTCGTGGCGAATCCGCCCTCCATCCCCACTTCCGCCCTGGAGGATGCCCGGCGCAGCGTCCTCGACGGGCTGGGCTCCCTGCTCGCAGGGTCAGTAGAACCCCCCGCCCGCATCGTGCAGGACCTCGTGCGCGACCTTGGCCGCGCGGACGACGCCAGCGTCTTCAGTGCGGGGCGCGCCAGCGCCGCCGGTGCAGCCCTCGCCAACGGCGTCGCCACGCACATCCTCGAACTCGACGACATTCACAAGGGCTCCACCGTTCATGCGGCCGCGCCAATCATTCCGGCCGCCCTCGCCGTGGCCGAACGCGAACACCTCGGCGGGGCCGCATTCCTGCGCGCCGTCGTGCTCGGCTACGACGCCGCGCTGCGGATCGGCGAAGCCGTCAACCCCAGCCACTACCGCCACTGGCACCCCACGGGAACAGTCGCCACCTTCGGCGCGGCGGTCGCGGCCGGTGCCCTGATGGGCCTCGACGAGCGCCAGATGCTCGACGCGCTGGGCACCGCCGGCACCCAGGCGGCCGGCTTGTGGGAATTCAATGCGAGCGGCGCCATGAGCAAAACGCTGCACCCGGGCAAGGCCGCCATGAACGGCGTGATGGCCGCGGACCTGGCCCGGCGCGGCTTCACTGGCGCGCCCACCATTCTGGAAGGCCCCCGGGGGTTCTTCGTGGCGACCAGTGCCGTCCATGACGCGCGGCGGGTGACCACCGGCCTCGGCGAGGTCTGGAAGGTCAGCGAGAACGGGTACAAGCTGTACTCCTGCTGCGGCCACACCCACACGGCCATCGACGCGGCCCTCTCCCTGCGTCAGGAACACGGGTGGAATGCCGATCAGGTGCTGGAACAGGTGCGTGAAGTGCGGGTCGCCACCTACGGCCCCGGCTGGGACATCGTGAGTGAACTTAACCCCCGCACGCCGTACCAGGCAAAATTCAGCCTCGCGTACGTGGTGAGTGCGGCGCTGCTGGAAGGTGCGGTGGGCCTGACGCAATTCAGTGAGGACCGCTTTGGTCCTTCGGGAGTGATCCAGGGCACCCTGGCCCGGCTGCTCCCCCGGGTCCGTCCCGCTGTGTCCGAGGAACTGACCGCCATGTACCCAGCCGCCTGGCCCGCGCGTGTGGAAGTGGAACTGACAAACGGCCAGGTGCTCCGGGCGGGGGGCGACTTCCCCCGCGGCAATCAGGAAAATCCGGTCAGCACGGCCGAACTGGAAGCCAAATTCCGCGCGCTCGTTGAACCTCGCCTGGGTGCTGTCGCAGCTGAGCACGCCCTCACGCTGGTCCGGACGCTCGAAGACATCCCCGACCTGGCGGTCGCCAGCGCGAACCTGAATGCCCTGTGTCAAGGAGTTCGACATGAGTGAACCCGTCTCCACCTTTCAGAACCCCGCCGGGACGTGGTCTCAGGCGGTCTACGACGTTATCAAGGCGCAGGACGTCCGGCTGGTCCCCTTCGTACCGGACGGAGGGCACCGTGGCCTGATCGAGCGCTGCCAGGCGGATCCGGACATGCGCGCCGTGACCCTCACCACCGAGGAGGAAGGTGTGGCCCTCGCGGCTGGCGCGTGGGTGGGTGGCGTGCGGTCGGTGCTGCTGATGCAGTCGAGCGGCGTCGGCAACTGCATCAACATGCTGTCCCTGCTCAAAACCTGCCAGATGCCCCTCGTCACCCTGGTGACCATGCGCGGCGAATGGGGAGAATTCAACCCCTGGCAGGTCCCGATGGGTCAGGCCACCCCGGATGTCCTCCGGGCGATGGGCGTCCTGGTGCAGCGGGTGGATGATCCTGAACTCCTGCCGGGAGAGGTGGACGCCGCCCTGCGTCTGGCGTACAGCACCTACAGCCCGGTTGCCGTGCTGCTCTCACAGAAGCTGCTGGGCGCCAAGAAATTCGGAGGAACCAAATGAACGCCGCCAGACTGGAACGCCGGACCGTCATGGCCCAGCTGCTTGAGGAGCGCGGGGACCTGCTGGTCGTCACTGGTTTGGGCGCCACCGCCTGGGACCTCGCTTCGCTGTCTGACAGCCCACAGGACTTTCCGCTCTGGGGCGCCATGGGCGGCGCGGCCATGTTCGGCCTGGGCCTGGCCCTCGCCCAGCCGGACCGGCCGGTGGTGGTCTTCACGGGTGACGGGGAGATGCTGATGGGCCTCGGCGCCCTGTCCACCATCGCGACCACACGACCGTCCAACCTGAGCATCGTGGTGCTGGACAACGAACGCTACGGGGAAACAGGGGCGCAGCACACCCACACCGCCGCCGGCGTGGACCTGGCGGGCGTGGCCCGGGCCTGCGGGTTCGAGCGGACCACCACGGTCCGTGAGCCGGGCGCCGTGCCGGCCCTGCGGGCGGACCTGCATGCCGGCGGGGGCCCCCTCCTGGCGGTGGTGAAGGTGGCCCTGACCGCCGACCCCATGACCCTCCCGCCCCGGGACGGTACCTACCTGAAAAACCGCATGCGGGCCTCGCTGCTGGGCCCCACGGCCATCTACGAGTGAGGGCACCATGTTCGTTGACCTGAACGCTGACGTGGGTGAAAGCTTCGGGGCCTGGACGCTCGGGCACGACGAAGCGCTGTTTCCCTTCCTGTCCTCCGCGAATGTCGCGTGCGGCTTTCACGCCGGGGATCCCGTCACCATGCACGCCACCCTCAAGCTCGCCCGGCAGTTCGGCGTGGGCGTCGGGGCTCACCCGGGCTTCCCTGACCGGGTGGGCTTCGGGCGGCGCCTCCTGGAAGCGGCCCCCGACGAGGTGTACGCGGACGTGCTGTACCAGGTGTCCGCCCTGGCCGGCATGGCGGCGTCCATGGGCGTACCCCTCCGGCACGTCAAGGCGCACGGCGCCCTGTCCACCCGCGGCTGGACTCACGCGCCGACAGCGGAGGCGATCGCTCAGGCCGTGCGCGACGTGCATCCCGCTCTGCCTCTGGTCGTCCTGCCGGCCACCCTGCTGGAGACCGAAGCGCGCCGCCTGGGCGTTCCCGTCGTGCTGGAAACCTTCCCGGAGCGGGCCTACCTGCGGGATGGCCGCCTCGCGCCGCGTTCCATGCCGGGGTCCAGCATTCACGACCCGCAGGAGGCCGCCCGCCGCGCCGTCACCATGGTGAAAGAAGGCCGGGTTCAGGCCCTGGATGGCGGTTTCTTCGAGTTCGAGGTGGACACCCTGTGCATCCACGGCGACAACCCCAACGCCGTCGAGATCGCCCGCGCTGTCCGCCACGCCCTGGAGGCCGAAGGCATCGAGATTCGCGCCTTCGCCGCGCCCCACCTGTCGTCCCCCGAGGTGCCTTCGTGACCCTGACCCGCCCGACCATGACCTATCCCGAACTGCGTGAACCGGTGCGTGACCTGTGCGCCCGCTTCGACACCCAGTACTGGCTGGAGGCCGAACGCGCCGGTTACCCCGAGGCGTTCGTGGCTGCTCTGACCCAGGCCGGCTGGCTCGCCGCACTCATCCCCGAGGAGTACGGGGGTGCGGGCCTGGGCCTGACCGAGGCGAGCGTCATCCTTGAAGAAGTCAACCGCTCCGGCGCGAACTCCGGCGCCTGCCACGCGCAGATGTACATCATGGGCACCCTGCTGCGCCACGGTTCGGACGAGCAGAAATCGCACTACCTGCCGCGCATCGCCAGCGGTGAACTGCGCCTCCAGTCGTTCGGAGTGACCGAGCCCACCACCGGCTCTGACACCACCCGCCTGAAGACGACCGCCGTGCGCCGGGGCGACACGTACGTGATCAACGGGCAGAAGGTGTGGACCTCCCGCCTTCAGCATTCCGACCTGCTGCTGCTCCTGGCCCGGACCACGCCCCTGGCGGACGTCCGTAAGAAGACTGAAGGGCTCTCGACGTTCCTGGTGGACCTCAGCACCATCGACCGCAGCCGCATGACGGTGCGGCCCATCCAGAACATGGTGGGCCACGAAACGAACGAGGTGTTCTTCGACGACCTGGAGATTCCAGCCAGCAGTCTGATCGGCCAGGAGGGCCAGGGCTTCCGGTATGTGCTGGACGGCATGAACGCCGAGCGGATCCTGATCGCGGCGGAGTGCGTCGGGGACGGCTACTGGTTCACCGACCGGTCCAGCCGCTACGCCGGGGAGCGGGTGGTGTTCGACCGGCCGATCGGGCAGAACCAGGGCGTGCAGTTCCCGATTGCCCGGGCGTACGTGAACGTGCGCGCCGCTGACCTGATGCGCTACGAGGCGGCCGCCCTGTTCGACGCGGGCCAGCCCTGCGGCGCCGAAGCCAACATGGCCAAGCTGCTGGCGGCCGACGCGTCCTGGGAAGCGGCCAACGCGTGCCTGCAAACCCATGGAGGGTTCGGCTTTGCCGCCGAATACGACGTGGAGCGCAAATTTCGCGAGACGCGGCTGTATCAGGTCGCGCCGATCAGTACCAACCTGATCCTGTCGTTTATCGGTGAGAAGGTCCTGGGCATGCCGAGGTCGTACTAGATGCTTCCACTGGAAGGCCTGCGGGTAATCACGCTGGAACAGGCCGTCGCCGGGCCCTTCTGCTCGCGGCAGCTGGCGGACCTGGGGGCCGACGTCATCAAGATCGAGCGTCCTGGGGAAGGTGACCTCGCGCGCGGCTACGACGGCGCCCTGGACGGGGTCTCCGCCTACTTCGCCTGGCTCAACCGCGGCAAGCGCAGCGTGGTGCTGGATCTGAAAAGTCCGGAAGGGGTGACGGCCCTGGAGGCCTTGCTGGCCGGCGCGGATGTGTTCGTGCACAACCTGCTGCCCGGGGCGGTCGAGCGCCTGGGCTTCGGGTGGGACACGGTTCGCGAGCGCTTTCCCCGCTTGATCTGGGTGTCCATCTCCGGGTACGGCCTGTCCGGCTCCTACGCCCATAAAAAGGCGTACGACATGCTGATTCAGGCGGAAGCGGGCGTCGTGTCACTCACCGGCAGCGCTGACGAGCCCGCCAAGGTGGGCATCTCGGTGGCGGATATTGCCAGCGGACTGTACGCCCATTCCAGCATCCTCGCGGCCCTGCTGACCCGCGGCCGCACGGGACAGGGCGATCGCATCGAGATCTCCATGTTCGAGGCGCTCACCGAATGGATGATGCCCCCGATGTACAGCCTGATCGGGCTGGGCCGAGCTCCCGGTCGCGCAGGCCTGCGACACAACATGATCGTCCCCTACGGCGCCTACCGCTGCGCAGATGGTCAGGTGATGTTTGCCGTCCAGAACGAACGCGAATGGGTGAAGTTCTGCGCTGGTGTGCTGGAGCAGCCTGACCTGGCCAGCGATGAACGCTACGCCACCAATCAGGCGCGGCTCACGCACCGCCAGGCCCTCGAAGGCACCATCGAAACGGCCTTTGGATCCCTGACCCGGGGGGAAGTCAGTGACCGCCTGGAGCAGGCTGGGATTGCCAGCGCCCAGGTCAACAGCGTGCAGGATGTGGTGGACCATCCTCAGTTGCAGGACCGTCAGCGCTGGACCGAGGTTCAAACGCCGGCGGGC
The DNA here is from genome assembly GCF_014647655.1 of Deinococcus malanensis. NCBI lineage: Bacteria > Thermotogati > Deinococcota > Deinococci > Deinococcales > Deinococcaceae > Deinococcus > Deinococcus malanensis. The sequence continues at coordinate 34,732 of NZ_BMPP01000020.1, read as the reverse complement.
AGCATCCCGGCCCTGCTGCCCCCTCACAATCTCGAAAGTGTCTCCCCACGAATGGGCCGGGTGCCTGCCCTGGGAGAACACACCGCCGAGGTCCTGGCCGAACTGGAGCGCGCCCCATGATTCCCTCGCGTCTGGAACGCAGTCAGCTGTTCGTGCCCGCGCACCGCTGGCGCATGATCGAGAAGGCCGTGATCAGCCCGGCAGACGCGGTCGTGCTGGACCTCGAGGATGCCGTGCCGGTGGAGGAGAAGCTCACCGCCCGGGTGAACGTGATCCGCGCCCTGACAGAACTCGAATTTGGAGGGCGGCTCCGGGTGGTTCGCCTGAACAGCCTGGACACCCCGTTCGCCTACCGCGACCTGATCGAGGTGGTCGAGGCCGCAGGCGAGAAGCTGGATCTCGTCATGCTGCCCAAAGCCAACGCAGCCCGCGACGTGCAGTTCGTGGTGACCCTGTTGACGCAGGTGGAAGCGGCCACTGGCCTCACGCAGCCCACCGGCATCGAAGTGCAGATTGAAACGGCAGCCGGCGTCCTGAACATCCGTGAGATTGCCGCGGCCTCCTCCCGCCTGGAATCCCTGATTTTCGGGCCGGGTGACTTCGCGGCGAGTGCGCGGATGCCCCTGGAGCACATCGGGGAACGCGGCGATTACGACGCCGATTACCCGGGTGACCGCTGGCATCACGTGATGCAGTCCATCGTCCTGGCCGCCCGCGCCCACGGGCTGCGCTGCCTGGATGGCCCGTATGCCCGGCTGGACCACCCGGACGGCCTGATCCGCTCGACCCGCATCGCGCGTGGGCTGGGCTTCGACGGAAAGCAGTGCATTCATCCCGGGCAGCTGAATCGGGTCAATGTCGCGTTCTCCCACACTCCTCAGGAGGTGGCGCACGCACAGGCGGTCGTCGCGCCACGCCCCTTCGCTTCGGCTTCATGCCGCCCCGCGGTCAGCCTGGAAGGCCGGATGGTGGACGCCGCGAACATCCGCATGGCGCAGGTCACCCTGCACCGTCACGCCCAGGAAAGGAGAACCCCATGACGACCCCCCCCAGCGGCCGCTGCTTCGAGGATTTCGAACCCGGCCAGGTGATCGAGCACCCTCTCGGCCGGACCGTCACCCAGAACGACAACATCTGGTTTACCCTGCTCACGAACAACACCAATCCCATTCACTTCGACGCGCATTACGCCGCCCACACCGAGTTCGGTCGGCCCCTGGTGAACAGTGCGTTCACCATCGCGCTCGTGACAGGGTTGTCTGTGTCGGACATGTCGCAGAACGCCGTGAACCTCGGCTGGGATGAAGTGCGACTCCCCCACCCGCTGTTCGAGGGGGACACGGTGTACGCGCGCAGCGAAGTGCTGTCCCTGCGTGAATCGCGCTCGCGCCCTCACCAGGGGGTCCTGACGTTCAAGACGTCCGGGTACAACCAGCACGGCACGGTCGTCCTGGAATTCAAACGCACCGTTCTGGTGTACCGCCAAGGGTATGTGCCGAGCGTCACTTCCAGGCCCAGCATGAAGGAGACCCCATGACCCTGCCCGAGTACCCGCTGTACATCGGCGGTCAGTTCGTCCCCGCGCAGTCTGGCGCGCTGGTTGAGACCGTCAACCCGTACACCGGGCAGGCCTGGGCGTGCGTACCTGAAGCCGGGCCGGAAGACGTGAACACGGCCGTGCGCGCCGCCCGCAGCGCCCTGGATGAGGGTCCCTGGGGCCGCCTGACAGGGCGGCAGCGCTCGAAGCTCATCCACCGGCTCGCTCAGATCCTGGAACGCGACGCGGACCTGCTGGGGGAGATCGAGACGCGAGACAACGGCAAGCTGCTGCGGGAAATGCGCGCTCAGTGCCGGGTCCTGCCGGAATGGTACGAGTACTACGCGGGCGCCGCGGACAAGCTGCACGGGGAGACCATTCCCAGCGATAAACCCAATTACTTCATCTACACCCGCCGCGAGCCGGTTGGGGTGGTGGCGGCCATCGTGCCGTGGAATTCTCCGCTGCTGCTGCTCACCTGGAAACTTGCCCCGCTGCTCGCGGCGGGTTGCACGGTGGTCGTGAAGCCCGCGGACCAGACCCCCGTGTCGGCGTTGGAGTTTGCCCGGCGGGTGGAGGAAGCGGGCTTTCCGCCTGGCGTGTTCAACGTGGTCACCGGTGGTGCGGCGGTCGGTGCGGCGCTCGTAGCTCACCCGGGCGTGGACAAGGTGGCCTTTACCGGCAGCACCGAAGTGGGCATCAAGGTGGGTCAGGCCGCCATGGGGCACCTCGCCAAAGTCAGCCTGGAGCTGGGTGGCAAAAGCCCGAACGTCGTCTTCGAGGACGCGGACTTGGACGCGGCAGCCAACGGTGTGATCGCCGGGATTTTCGCGGCGGGCGGGCAGACCTGCATCGCCGGATCCAGGCTGCTGGTGCAGGAGTCGGTCCACGATGAGCTGGTGTTGCGGGTGGCAAACCGGGCGCGGACCATCAAACTGGGTGACCCGCTCGATCCGGAGACGGAGATGGGCCCTGTCGCCTTCCGGGCGCATCTGGAGGGCATCCTGCGCCGCTGTGAGGCAGGCGTGCAGGAAGGCGCCACGCTGGTGACCGGCGGACGGCGTGCCGCGGGTGGTGACCTGGACGCGGGGTTCTTCGTGGAGCCGACGATCTTTACCGGGGTTCACAGCCGCATGAGTCTGGCCGCGGAGGAAATCTTCGGCCCCGTGCTGTCGGTGCTGACCTTCAAGGACGAGGCTGAAGCTGTGCGCCTGGCGAATGACTCGCGCTACGCCTTGGCGGCGGGCGTCTGGACGAGGGATGTCCAGCGTGCGCACCGTGCCGCGCACGCGATCAGAGCGGGCACCGTCTGGGTCAACGCCTACCGCGCGGTGAGTTACAACGCGCCCTTCGGCGGCTTCAAGCACAGCGGCATCGGCCGCGAGAATTCCCTGGAGGCGGTCCACGAATACCTGGACACGAAGACCGTCTGGGTGGAGTTGAGCGGCGCCACCCGCGACCCGTTCACGATCGGCTGACCCGTGCGGCGGCTTGAAGGCTTCTACGTGACGTTCGGCACGGAACTGAACCGTGGTGACAACTGCCGCCTGCATGCCCTGCACCGGGCCCTGCGCGAGGACCTGATCACCGGGGTGACGGATCTGTACCCGGGGTACGTCAACCTGTACGTGGAGTACGACGCTGCCCGGACCGACCGGACTGTCGTCTGTGAGTGGGTGAGGACGCACCTGCCGGCGGCGCTGGGGACCGCCCACGAGGTCCGGCCACCCGTGACGCTCCCCGTCCGGTACGACGGTGAGGATCTCGCAGATGTCGCCTCACGGACCGGGCTGAGTGAGCGCGGAGTGATTCACTTGCATACAGGGCCGGAGTACCACGTGTACGCGGTCGGGTTCACGCCCGGGTTCCCCTTCCTGGGGGAGGTGCCGGACGCCCTGCGCCTCCCCCGGCGGGACACGCCGCGCCTGAAGGTGCCGTTCAACGCGGTCGCAGTGGCCAACGCGCAAAGCTGCGTGTATGTCCTGCCTTCTCCGGGCGGGTGGCATCTGCTCGGCACGGCCCTCACGACCATCTACGACCCGAACCGGGACGCGCCCTTTCTTCTCTCGCCTGGGGATACGGTCCGGTTTGTCGAGGCGTCGGGGGAGGCGCCGGGGGTGCCGGGCATCCGCCCGCTGTGGCCTGACGTGCCGGCCCGCCCGGCCCTGCGGGTCGAGAAACCGGGACTGCTTGACCTGCTCGTTGATGAGGGCCGCTTTCTTCAGGCGCACCACGGCATGGCCCGCAGCGGTCCTCTTGATGAGCGCGCCGCGGCCCTGGCCAATCACGTCGCCGGTAACCCCCCAGGCACTCCGCTGCTCGAACTCACGCTGCTGGGGCCCATCCTCACGGCCTTGCAGGACGTTGTGCTGGCCGCGGTGGGCTACGGGATGACCGGACAGGTCGCCGGTCGCCCCGTCCCCGCACAGGCCTCTTTCGTGTTGCGTTCTGGTGAAACCCTGCGCTTCACGCCGACCGGGGAAGGCGCCCGGTGCTACCTGGCGGTGGCGGGCGGCCTGGACACGCGGCCCTTCCTGGGCAGCAGCAGTGTCGACCGCACCGGCCGTATTGGCCGCCCCTTGAGGGCAGGTGACGTGCTGGGGCTGGGCCGTGAGCCGGCCCGTGAGCCTGGGGCCACCGCCTCGCTGCCCAATCTCCCTGCCGAGGTGACGTTGAGACTCCTGCCGGGTCCTCAGGCGACCTATGAGGCGCTTGTCGCGCTGGGGAGTGCTCCGTACCGCGTCCGTGAAGGGGACCGGATGGGGATCCGGCTTGAGGGGCCGGCTGTACCAGGGGGGCAGGTGGTCAGTGAAGCCACGCCTCACGGCGCGGTGCAGGTCACGCCGGCCGGGCAGGCCATCTTGCTGCTCAGTGACCGGGGCCGTATCGGCGGGTACCACAAGCCGGCCGTGATCCATCCAGACGACCTGCCACTGGCCGCCCAGCTGCGACCCAATCAAGTGATCCACTTTCGCCCCCACGTGTCTGGCGGGCCGGACAGCTGGCCGCGCCGCTGGTTCATGCGGGCATGAGTTTCAGGGAGGACCCTATGATGAACAGTCTTGTCAACCGATGTGAAGGCCGGGTGGTGCTGGTGACTGGCGCCGCAGGGGGCATCGGCCGCGCCGTGGCGGAACGTTTTGCACAGGAGGGCGCCCAGGTGGCCGTCAATGACCTGAAGGAAGACGCGGTGCGGGCCGTGGTGGACAGCATCACCGCAGCCGGCGGGCGCGCGTTGGCGGTGCCGGCCGACGTGTCGGACGCGCAGCAGGTGGACGCCATGTTCACGCTTGTCGAAACGAACCTGGGCCATGTGGACGTGCTGTACAACAATGCCGGCCTGATCGACACCACCCGGCACTTCCTGGAGGGCGACGAAGGCTGGTGGGACCGCATCATCGAGGTGAACCTGAAAAGTGTGTTTCTCTGCTCCCACCGGGCCGCGCGGGTCATGGCCCGGCGGCGCAAAGGCGTCATTATCAGCACCTCGTCGGGTGGAGCGACCCGCGCGCACCGGGGTAACGTCGCGTACGACGCGACCAAAGGCGGCATTGAGGCCATGACGCGGGCCATGGCGCTGGACCTGGCTCCGTACGGCATCCGGGTGAACGGCGTGGTGCCTGGGTTCATCAACACCTACGGCCTGACAGAAGAGCAGCTGCGCGTGCGTGAGAAGACCGTACCACTGGGCCGTTACGGCGTGGCCGAGGACATGACCGGAGCGGCCCTGTTCCTGGCGTCGGACGACGCGGCGTACGTCACCGGTCAGTTCATCTCGGTGGATGGCGGCGTGCTGGTGCAGCAACGCTCGGCGAACGTGGACACTTTCCCCGTGGAGGGCTTCCCGGTGATCGAGGCGGACCTCGCATGACTGCCGGCGCGGGCTGGGACGTGGCCGTGATCGGTGCGGGCATCATCGGCGCCGCCTGCGCCTGGCGGCTGGCCGAGCGGGGCCTCAAGGTCGTGGTCCTGGAGCAGGGCAGCCCCGCGGGTGGCTCGACCGGCAAGAGTGCCGCGGGCGTTCGCGCGCAGTTCACGTCAGAGACGAACATCCTCCTGTCAAAGCACAGCATTGAGGAGTACGCGGCCATGCCCGAATCGGGGTACCACCCGGGCGGGTACCTGCTGCTGGTGCCTGAAGCGCAGTGGCCGGCCCATCAGGCTGGAGTTGAGCTTCAGCACCGCCTGGGCGTGCCGACCGAGCAGCTGACGCCGGAAGACGCCCAGGTGCACGCCGAATTCCTGCCGGATGGACTGGGCGGCTGCACATTCTGCGGGACAGACGGTCATGTGGACGCCCACGGATTGACGATGGCTTACGTGAACCGCGCCCGGGAGGCCGGCGCACGCTTTCTGCTGGACACCCCGGTGACGGGCATCCGGCGTGACGGTGAAGTCTGGCAGCTGAGCACGCCAGCTGGACGGGTGGAAGCTCCCCTGCTGGTCAACGCGAGTGGCGCCTGGTCCGGTGAGGTGGGTGCGCTGGCAGGGCTGGAGATTCCTGTTCAGCCCGCGCGGCGAATGGTCTTCACCACGGGACCCATCACGTTGGCACGGCCTCTGCCGATGATCTTCGACCTGGCAAGCGGCGTGTGGCTGCGTTCTGAAGGGGAACGCATCATCCTGGGGCGCGCGGACCCGGCGGACGTCGGGTGGCGCGAAGGCATGGAGTGGGCGTGGCTGGAACCTACCCTGGAGGCGGCCATGACCCGCTTTCCGTGGCTGGAGGCGGCCTCGCTCGACCGGCGCGCCAGCTGGTGGGGCTATTACGAGGTGACGCCAGACCATCAGGCCATCGTGGGCCGCCTGCCGGGGGCCGACGGCTGGCTCAATGCCTGCGGTTTTTCCGGGCATGGGGTGATGCAGGCGGCCGCCATCGCCCGCGTGATCGCGCAGGAAGCTCTGGGGGAGGCACCTTTTATTGACCTCTCGCCGCTGCGGTATGAGCGGTTCAAGCAGGTACCGAACGGCCTGACCGATATTCAGGTCTGAGCATTCCTCCTCGTCTGGAAGAATTAACCTGCCCTGTCACGGGTGCCGGTGGAACGTGCAACGTCCCGCTCCACAAGGAAACGGGACGGCCCCGCCGACTTCACCCGGCCAGCGTGCTGATTGTGGGGTCCGCGCAGTCTACCCTCCACGAAGGAGGGAGCCGACTTCCTGCACAGACTTGTCCCCACGGAGGTCGTCGAGACCCATTCTTTCTTTCACGGGGCGTCCCGAGGTGGAAGGGGCCTTCTGGCGCTGGAGGTCCATCTGGGGTGAATGAGGTGAGGTCAGGGACAGCGTGTTTAAGCGGGACTTCCAGCAGGACGTCAGCTTCGTTGTCCTCGACCCTTAACAGGTGGAACGCCATGTTCGGAGGCGGTTCTCCGGGCAGACCCGCTCTCTTGCGCTTGACAGTCCATCAGGGCCCCCACCGCTTCCCCGGGGGTGGAACGGGTCCACTTGTACTGATCCGGCTCAGGGGAGCATTTCTCCAGGCCCGGTGTTCTCGCCTGGAGAGCAGGGGAAGGCACTTATCGGTTCTACCATCAGCCCGGCTTGGTCTCCACCTCTCATCAGGAGCCTGCCGCGGGGGCTAACAGTTCCAACGTGCGGTGCTGGTGCTCTTCGGCCACAGCCAGGTTGACCAGGATCAGCTCATCAGCCTGCACTTCGCGGACCAATGCTTCAAGGCCACTCACCACGTCCGACTGCGTGCCAACAATGGTGCGGTCAAGCATTCCCAGAATCTGCCGTGCCTGGGGATGCCCTCGCACTGCCCTCAGGTCCTCTGGACTCAGTGACCTTCCCCGCCCCAGAAACGCCTGGAGCCAGCCATCTTCCGCTTGCCTCCTCTGGTCACGGGCCGCACTGGTATCGTCCGCCGCAATCACATTCACCGCGGCGATGAAGTGTGGCTTCGCCTCCGGCCCTGCCAGTGGCCCGTGGGCGTCAAAGGTCTCCCGGTAAATCCGGGCTGCATCATTGAGCGCCGCAGGAGCAAAATGAGAGGCGAATGCGTAGGGCAGACCGAACTGGGCGGCCAGTTGTGCGCCGAAGAGCGAAGAGCCGAGGATGTACAGCGGCACGTTGGTTCCGGCTCCGGGGTAAGCGTTCACGCCAGTAATGAGCGAATTTCCGCTGAGGTACCCATGCAGTTCGAGCACGTCGTCAGGAAAACGATCTGCTTCGCGTCCGTCGCGTCGCAGTGCACCCATGGTGGCGCCGTCCGTGCCGGGGGCGCGGCCCAGGCCCAGGTCGATGCGGCCCGGATAGAGCGTTTCCAGCATGCCGAACTGCTCCGCGATCACCAGCGGCGAGTGGTTGGGCAGCATGATTCCACCCGCGCCCACCCGTAGATTCTCGGTCTGCGCGGCCACGTGCTGAATCATCAGGGAAGTGGCGGATGAGGCAATGGTGGGCGCGTTGTGGTGCTCGGCAAACCACAGGCGGTGATACCCGAGCCGGTCGGCGGTGCGGGCCAGGCGCACACTGCGGGCGATGCCTTCAGCGGTCGGTTCATCCTTTTTGACCCGGGTGAGATCAAGCAGCGACAGTGGAATAGAGAGAGCCATGGGCGGTTCTCCTTGAAAGGGAATGAGGCTTTACGGTGAGAGAAGCCTGGGGGCAACGCCGTACGGACAAGACGTTCCTGGAGGAGGTGGAAAGCCAGTCCATACGAGACCCTCAATCTTTCACCCTTCGCGTGATGCTGCATCCTGGACCGAAGCTGTCAGGGTTCTTCCGGCAGGCCGCCCTTCCACCTCCGGCCGACCCATCGCCCACCAGACTGCCGGCGCACTCAGAAGCAGCGCGCCTCCGGCCAGCCACAGTGCGTCACGCAGGCCGCCCAGGAAAGCGGCTCGGTCCTCACCAGGGTGAGGATGAACCGGGGGAGGTTCAGGAAGTTCCCCGTCGAGCACCTCCGTCACGTGAGCGACGAACGAGATCGCCTGATCGTGCCACACAGCGTTGATCATCAGACGGCTGTGGCCGAGCGAGTGGGCCCGCGCGATCTGATGGCCGGGGAGCGTCGTCAGGGCCTGGGCCAGTTGCTGAGCGGTGGGCGTCAGCATCTCAAGCCCCCTGCCGCTCTGCGTGTTCAGCAGCGTCGCGCACCTCACGGGCGTACGCCAGGGCGTCATCCACGTCAATCACGACCCAGCCCTCACCGGCCTCGAACGGCTTCCCGCCATTGACCTCCTGGTGAACCAGCGCTTCGAGTTCCTCGTCATTCAGCCCGTGAAACATCTCCTGCACCGGGCTGAACCAGAAATCCGCTCGGTTGTACGCGATTTCATCTGCCTCAACCCTAGTCAGACCATCCAGAAGGTCCTGGATGTCCTGCACGGCTTTTTGCGCGCTCCTGGTGAGCTGCCCGACATAATTGCGGCCGTCCCACACCACCGTGTGGCCACGCCGGGCCCGCCGGAACAGGGCCAGGTGGCCGAGAATCACTTCCTTCACCGGCTCGGCCCGCAGATTGGCCTGCACCGACCACGTGAGGGTGCGACCATGCCATTCGTCCTCCGGGTAACCGTTAATGCCCATCGCGAACCGGTGACCCAGGGTGCCGTCAGTGTCGAGACTGATGACCAAACGGTCCCGGGAATCTTGACTCCAGCGGGGCTGACGGAGATCGCTGTCCGACAGCGTGTGAATACGATTGACTTTGAGGGGGGAACGGCTGGTCAAGGGGACTCCTGGGGTCGGCGTGATGGCCTGAGTGGAGGCGGTCAAAGGGGGCGAGCAGTGTGTGGGTGTGGGATGTCCCAACCAGGGGGCACGCCACAGGGGAGCGCCCGCTGGCTGGTATGTACGGTCAGCGACCTCAGTGGACGGGGGCTGCTAAGGTCGGCAGGCGTCGCGAGGGGAGCTGATAACTGTGGCCCGCGAGCGCGTGCTCCAGGTGTCCGTGTGCGGCGAGGTCCTGCATGTGCTGCCGGAGGACCCGCAGGTCAGCCCATGAACCGTAGGTTTCGGGACGTTTGTGGGTCAGCTGCCAGATATGCCACGGATCCAGAATGTCGGTCCGTCCGCCTTGCCAGTCCCAGGACACGGTGTGGCCATCGACCACGGCGGTGCAGCCGATGCCGTGGTAGCGGTAGCGCATGCCGCTCACGCGACCGGCAACCGGAATACGTCCGGACCACACGGCGTCCGGGGTAGCCACGCCATAACGGGATTGAAGGCGCTGGATGGCATCCTGAACCAGTGTCAGGTACATCTGGATGAGGTTTTCAAAGGGTATGGGGGTCATCTCTGCCATCAGCTTACGGGAGGTTTGGAAAAATCCGGCAAATTATTTGACGCAGTCCAGCTCATTCTCATGAGAGCGTTTCTCTAGCTTTCTCCTTCCTGCTCTGCTCCTCGCGTCCTGTAGTTGATCATGCCTCTCTTTCTGTAATGTACGACGATTAAAAATGCCGCAGATTGTTACCTGCAAGGTCCTGTAGCAAGGTTCTAGTGGAATTCATATGAGTTCAGGACAGCCGTCCTGGCCAGGATGTTGTGTTCCGAGAGGCCCCCTGAAACAGCCAAAGACGTGAGCTATATGCGCGCTTGGGCACGCATAGCAGAACTTGGCTGCGCCTCTCATCAAAAATTCCCTGGTGAAGCACCGCACTGCGATTAGCGTGAAGGGGCGCCACTGATTTCTGCTTCTCTTCTGATGGAACGTGCGGAGCAAGTCCGCCGCGCGGGCCGTGACCCTCAGGCCTTGCTGTGAGCCCGCACTGCTGTTTTTGCCGCCCCGACGCGCGCCGATGCCTGGGTGACCCTGGGCGAGGTGTATAAGGACATCCGCCGCTGGGGCCTGTTGCGCATCGCCAACATCGCGGTCACCCGCCTGGACCCGGCCCACCGCATCGCCTGGTGGAATATGGGCATTGCCGCCACCGCTCAACGCCGCTGGGAGGCAGCCCACCGCGCGTGGACGGCGCTGGGCTGCCGTGTTCCCACTGATCCCGGGGCACCGGAGGGCGCGCTGATCTGCGTGCACCCGGACCATGGCGAGTGGGTGCAGCTGCTCAATCCCGCCCTGGCCCAGATCCTGACCGTCCCGACGCCAGACAGCGGCCACCGCTACGGGGACGTGGTTCTGCTCGACTACATCGTGCTCGGTGCCGAAATGTACGGCGGGCAGACGCTGCCGGTGCGCAACACCTTGGGGCTGGTGGGCGCCAGTCGCTTTGAGACCTGGTACGCCTGGATCACGCTGGACGCGGACGATGATGGCGACGGATGGCGGACCGCAGCCGAGGGGCCGGGCGTGGTCACGCAGAACTGGATGCCCATCCTTGGTCGGCTCACGCCACCGGCCCCTGGTCTGGTCGAACCGTGGCGGGAACAACCGGTCGAGGGTGCCTTGTTGATTGGTATTGCGGCGTTGGATATAGATTGCCTTCTGAAGGCCATCAAAGGGTGGCTGGAGGCGCGGCCCGGCCGGAACATTGAGCAGTGGGGGTTGGGTGTAGGACGCCTGGGTCAGGAGTCGGGCGTCCTCTCCTTGAGCGCGTAGCCGTGGTGCTGGGGCCGGTGCGGGCGCAGGGACAGTAAGCACGGGGAGGGGGCATGATGCAGGTATGCCCCTGTCGATTCGTGCGTACCGCCCCGAGGACCGCGCGGCCTGCTTGGCCATTTTTGACGCCAACATGCCCATGTCCTTTCTCCCCCCTGAGCGCCCGGCATTCGGAGCGTGGCTGGATAGCGAAGACGGCGCCGCCGAGTACCTGGTGGTCGAGGACGCCTCCGGGATCGTGGCGTGCGGCGGTCTGTGGTTCAGCCAGGACGTGCAGCGCCCAGCGGGGTTCGCGTGGGGCATGGTCCACCCGGACCGGCAGCGGCAGGGCATCGGGGCGCAGCTGGCCCGGGTGCGCCTGAGCCGGTTGCGGGAACTGGGTGTGCCCCTGGCGGCGCTGGATACGAGCCAGTGGACGGCGCCTTTCTACGCTCGCCTGGGGTTCCGGGAGGTGCGGCGGACGCCCGACGGGTACGGGCCGGGACTGGACCGTGTGGACATGACCCTCGACCTCACGGATGAAGCGCAGGAGGAATAATCCCCAGCTCCTCCTGGCCGTCGTGTGGTGCGTAGCAGCAGCACACGTCACACACGCTCTGAGAGCGATCGCATCGTCCCTCAATGGTGTGAGGACGGAGTGCTGAATGCCCTTCAGTGACGGACATGTGACCGTGGGTTCAGCACCGGCGACACACAAGGGCGGTTTCCCCGCAAAGCCGGGCTTACACCCACGCGCAGCACCAGTGCACTTTTTCCTCAGGCAGTCATGGTCAGCAAGCTCAGGGGCGTGTTCACCGGCTGGGGCCTGGACCCCGATCAGTCTTGAGACTGATTCCAGTCAGAGCGGCCGCCTGGGCCAGCACCTGTCGCACCAAATGAACAGGCGGCCGAGGCCGCCTTGACTCATTGGAATCAGGTCTGCCACGCCAGTTCAGTGTCCCGCGTGTGCCTGCCCCTCTTCCGGCGAGGCGGCGCGGCGCATAAACACCACCAGCAGCGTGAGTACCAGAGCCATTCCCGTGGCCATGCCGAAGGCCGCTCGTACCCCTTCAGCGCGGGCGAGCGGGAGGGCCATGCCTTCAGCCAACGCCCGCGTGGTCTGCCCGGTCATCACCGTGATCAGCAGCGCTGTCCCCGCGGCGCCCGCCACCTGCTGGAAGGTGTTCATGATGGCGCTGCCATGCGAATACAGCCGGGCAGGAAGCGGACTGGTGGCCGCAGTGAACAGCGGGGTGAAGGTCAGGGCGAGCCCCATGCTCATGACGAGATGCAGGGCCAGGAGGACCGGCACGCCAGTCCCGGCGGTGATCCGGCTGAAACTCCAGAGCGATAGCGTCAGGAGAATCGCCCCAGGAACGGCCGGCAGGGCCGGACCATGACGGTCGTACAGCCGGCCGATCGTGGGAGCGAGCACACCCATCAAGACCCCGCCGGGCAGGACCAGAAGACCAGTCTGAAGGGTGTTCAGTCCCCGAACTTCCTGGAGGTAGAGGGGCAGCAGAATGGCCCCACCGAAAAAGACGACCGCCAGCAACATGATCAGCACGACCCCCAGCGTGAACACGGGGTACCGCAGTGCGCGAAAGTCCAGCAGTGGCGCGTCCCGGCGCTGAAGGACCCGCCCTGGGCCTGGATGCGTACACCGAGGTGGTGCAGCGGACGCTCGCCTTCTGGGCAGACCGGACGAGTACCGAGGACGTTTGAACCTCACGCACGCCTGCTGCGGGCGGTAGAGGACCCGGGTCCTTCTGAACAGAGGAGAACCTTATTCCACCAGACAGATGTTCTCATTTCGGGAAGGTCACCTGATAAAAGAGGACCATGACGCCGCATGAGGACCATCACCTCCAATGACCAGCCGTTCGCTCTTCGAGCAGGGTGGTGAGACAGGTACCCTCATGCGGGACTTCGACTGGGCCAGGTCCGCACTGGGTCCCCCCGAACTATGGTCACCCCGGCTGCGCACGTACGTCGAGCTGATGCTCGCCTCCAAACAACCCATGTACCTCGGCTGGACCCGCGACCTGATCGCCCTGTATAACGACGCCTACCGCCCCATCCTCGGAGCTGACAAACATCCACACGCTCTGGGCCAACCGACTGCTGACATCTTCGAGCACGACGGGTACCCCGGGCTGAAGCCGTATTTCGATGCGCTGCTCAACCAGGGAGAAAGTTTCGCGTTTGATGACATCCTCGTCCCGCTCATCCGGCACGGGTACTTGGAGGAATGCTACTTCGACGTCAGCTATACGCCCATCCAAGGCGATGTTCAGGTCGAGGGCATGCTGGCCACTGTCAACGAAACCACTGAGCGGGTGCTCAGTACCCGGCGGACCGGCGCGCTGGCGTTTCTGGCTGCCCACCTGCTGGGCATCAATGACAAGCATCAGATCGCTGATGCCCTCATGCAGGGCGCCCGACATAACCCACATGACCTGCCCTTCATTCTTCTGTACCTGCCAGACGAGGAACAGAACCTCAAACTCCAGCATGCCGAAGGCCTCCCTGAAGCGGACCTCACGTCTTTCGACGCGCTGAGAGAAACCTGGGGTGGCGGCCACGACATGCAGGTCAGGTCCATCACTCCACAGACCACGGGAGCCTGGCCGGAACCCGTCACGCAGGTCGCCGTCCTGCCCCTGACCAAGGGGGGGACCCTCACCGCTCCCCAGGGCCATCTCGTCATTGGGCTCAATGCCCGCAAGCAGGTTGACGGCGCCTACCGGGACTTCCTGGAACTGCTCAAGAGTCAGGTGCTGGGCGCACTCCGGTCCGCTGACCTGGCCGACACGCTCGAGGAACAGAACGCAGAGCTCGAAGCACGCACTCAGATGCTCGAAGCGTTCAGTACCTTGACCCATGATCTGGGCATCCTGAGCGAACCCCTACACCTCATTCAGGAAACGCAGCGGATGGTACTCAGTCTGCTTCCCGCAGGGTTCTCACAGTATTACGAACCCCAGGATGAGCGGTGGGTGATCCGGTCGCAGGTGGGCCAGGTGAACACGCCCGAGCTCCAGGCACTGCTGGACGCCGGGCTGCCGTTCCTGGAGCCCCCAAACCTGTTGACCCCCTGGCAGACGGGTGAATCTTATTTTCAGGCCCCGTATGACCCAACAGCTGATCGTCTAACCGGTAGCGAGACGTACCCGGGGGCCACGGCCACCTTACCCATCACGGTGGGCGGGCAGCGCCGCGGGGTGCTCGGGTTTGCCCTGTTTGATCCGCAAGCCTGGTCGCGCGCGGACCGGGCCCTGCTCGAGACTGCCATGCGCCACCTGAACCTGACGTTGGAACGGGCCGAGCAGGCCCAGGACCTTCAGGCCCGCCAGGCCGAGGTCGAGAGCCGCAATCACGCCCTTGAGGCGTTCGCTCACCTTGCCCGTGACCTGGCGTTAGAAACGGACCGGGTGGCGCTCGTGCGCCGGGCCCAGGAGATCGTTCTGTCCCTGCTGCCCTCCGGGTATGCGGTGTACTACGAACTGGAGGAAGGATTGTGGCGCGCGAAAGCCCAGGTGGGTGACCTGGGAAACGAGGGCCTGCAAGCCTTGGTCGACGCCGGGTTTCCTCAGGACATTCCCACCCTCTCTATTCCCCTGACCACCGGTGAGCCTCTCTATCAGGATGTGTACGCCCGGGGCGCTGACACGCCAACGGACGTGGTGCAGCACCTTCAGGCGGTAGTCACCTTACCGTTGCTGTTCCGGAGGGTGCCCATCGGGATGTTCGTGCTGGGCCTGTTCGAGCAGCGGGCCTGGACCGCCGTTGACCGGGCGGTGCTCGAGACCACCATGCGAAGTCTGAGCCTCGCGTTGGAACGTGCCGAGTACACCCGGGAACTGACGGCGCAACGGGACGCCCTGGATACTCGGACCCTGGCCCTGGGTGACGCCAACGAAGAGCTCGAAGCGTTCGCGTACAGCGTCAGTCATGACCTCAGGACTCCAGTCCGCCATATCGCGGGCTTCAGTACGCTCCTGCGTAAGACGTTAGGAGATGGTCTGGACCCGAAAGCGGAACGGTACCTGACGGTGATCGACCAGGCCACGCTGCGCATGAATCACCTGATCGACGCCATGCTTGACCTGTCCCGCACGTCCCGGCAGCCGCTGCACGTCCGGCTGGTGGACCTCGGCGCTTTGCTGACGGATATACGTGCAGAGTTGATGCCCGACGTGCTGGAACGCGACATCGCCTGGCGGATTGGTCCTCTGCCGCTGGTGTGGGCGGACCAGGATCTGCTGCGGCAGGCCCTGCTGAACCTGCTGTCGAACGCCCTGAAATACTCCCGCACCCGGGCCCAGGCCGTCATTGAAGTGCGGGTGGTGGAACGTTCGGGGGACTGGGTCGTGGAGGTGCAGGACAATGGTGTCGGGTTTGATCCCCGCTACTCGGACAAATTGTTTGGCGTGTTTCAGCGCATGCACCGCCAGGAGGAATTCGAGGGCACGGGGGTGGGGCTGGCCAACGTGCGGCGCATCATTGCGCGGCATGGCGGGCAGGTCTGGGCGAAAGGCGCGGTCGGTGAGGGGGCCACGTTTTCATTCAGCCTGCCCAAAGTCGCGACCTGAAAGGACTCAGTCTGACCTCCTCAGCCGCACCGAAGGAGACGCCTGGGGTCTGTTCCTGCGCACCAATGCCACCCTGATCTGCCGCCTCGACCAGGACATGCAAGACCCCCACCAGGTCACCCTCGCTGAATATGAAGTGCTGCTCAAACTCGCCCGCGCCCCCGAACGTCAACTGCGGCTGATCGAACTCGCCGAGGCGTCCGTGTTGACCCTCAGTGGACTGAGCCGACTGGTAGACCGGCTCGAACAACGCCAGTTCGTCGAACGCGTTCGTAACACTGTGGACCGCCGCAGCTTCCAGATCCACCTCACGCCACAGAGGCACACCGCCTTCCAGCCCATGAACCGCACCCACCTTCAGGGAGTCCGCGGCTTGTTCCTGGAGCACTTCACGGAAGAGGAACAATACCAGCTCGGTTCGTTCTGGCACCGCCTACTCGGCCACTTGGATGACGAACTCCAGAGCCGCTGAATGAATCCGTAAGCAATGACGCCTGACGAATGAACTGGCGCTAGCGGAACGCGATGAGGGCGATGAAAGACCAGGGCGGAGGACCAACCGTCAACCCGCCTGTCGCTTCCCGTGTCGGCGTCCTGGCAGGGGATCGACCCTGGCGCCGTAGCTGTCCTGCAACAGAACGGCCAGTTCCGCCGCCGTCGCCGCGATGGATTCCAGCGCATTGAGGGTCTGAGCAGTGTACGCGGCCGCCTGGGGCTTCGAAGGGCCAGACGCGACCCCCATGGTTGTCACCATCTCTCTGAAGTAGCCGGGTCGGACAGATCCTGAACTGGACTCCTGATGGACAGGCTTGCGATCAAGACGCACTTCTGGCCTTACGGTGGAGCGGTCCTTAACAGCGGAACTGCATGATGTGCTGACCCACGGTGCCAGGGAGCGTTTCCGGTGTACGCCCGTGAGGCGCACGAACCTTCAAGGTTCGAAAAAGATGCCCAGCACCTGGAGTGCGCTTTAATCGGCGCAGACGCCTGCATGGCCCGGACATAACGTATCCGGCTCAGCGGCCTTGCTGCTGAGCCTATGTCCCTCCCTCCCTCCACCTCCCGCATCCCGCCTCGCCAGTCCGAGCGGGACGAAGCCATGCGCAAACCGCTCCTGCAACCGTACGTCCTCAGGCACCAGCTCGGATCCTGGCTGCTGCTGCTGATCGTGGCCGTCACCGTGGCCTGGGGCATGCACCGCCTGGAACAGAACACCCGCACCGGCATGCGGGCGCAATCCGAACTGGTCGCCCTGGAAGGCGTGTACTCCGCGCTGGTGGATCAACAGGCCGGCGTGCGCGGCTACGTCCTGACCGGCGAGGACCGCTACCTGGAGCCGTACCGGCGCGGTCTGACAGTGCTCCCGCAGCACCTGCTCACCCTCCGGACCCTGGCAGGCTCTGAACCTCCCGCCGCCCGGGAGGCCCACCTGAAGGTATTGCGTGACCTCGAGCGCCTTCACCGGCAGTGGCTCGCCAGGGTGGCGGCACCGGAACTGGCCCGAACCCGGCAGGGGGATTTCTCGACCGCCGTGCAGATCGTACGTATGGGTCAAGGCAAACAACTGATGGACGAAATGCGGGCCTTGGTCGACGCCCGGAGAGACACCGTCGAAGCCAGACAGGTCACCCTGAACCAGACTACCTTCACTACGCTCCAGCAGGTACGGTGGCTCTCGGTCGGCGGACTGCTGCTGGCGCTGCTGGCTTCGGTCCTGGCAACGACCCGCGCGACCCGCACCGTCGCAAAAGGGCTGCACAGCATCACGACCGGCGCGCGCCGCGTCGCCGACGGGCAGCTGGACGAGCGCGTCCCGCTGGACCACGTGCGGGAAGGCGCGCTGCTGGGTGTGGCCTTCAATGAAATGACCGACCAGCTGCAACAGCGGGAGGCGGAGTTGCACCGCAACAGCGTCCGCAACCGCCTGATTCTCGATGCGGTGGGTGACGGCGTCGTCGGCACCGACACGCACGGCCGCGGCACGTTCGCCAACCCGGCCGCCTTGTCGATGACCGGCTATGCCCTGCCCGATCTGATCGGGCAGAACATCCACGAACGCCTTCACCAGGCTGCTGAGGGCGAAGCGTCCTTGCCCGCGTCGGTGTGTCCAGCCTGCCACGCCGCGGAGGACGGCGGAGCGCAGCGCATGGCCGCCGCGACGTTCCGGCGTCAGGATGGCTCGAGTTTCCCGGTGGAATACTTCATCGCGCCTCTTCGCGGCGCCGACAACCTCCTCGAAGGTTCCGTGATCTCATTTCGTGACGTGACCGAACAGCGTGCAGCGCAACACGCCCTGCAACAGAGTGAAGCGCGGCTGCGGGCGGTGACCGCGAATCTACCGGTGGTGCTGTTCGCCCTGGACCGCTCCGGCGTCTTCACGCTGGTCGAGGGACAGCCGCTGACGGATCTGGGCATCGTTTCCGAGGAACTCGTGGGACAAAACCTGTTCACCCGCGCGCGGACTCCGGAGATCGCGGCCCACTTCGAGGCCGCCTTTCGCGGTGAGGAGCAGCAGTTCACGCTTGACCTCGCCGGCCGAACCCTGGACGTCTGGCTCACGCCCCTTCACGAAGAGAACAGCGGCGTCAGTGGCGTGGTCGGGGCGGCGGCTGACGTCACGGAACGCTTGAACATCGAGCGCGAACTGCGGGAAGCGAACCGCAACCTGCTGCGGTCCAACGCGGAACTCGAACAGTTCGCCTATGTCACCTCGCACGACCTGCAAGCCCCCCTGCGCGCCGTGGTCAGCTTCACGGAGCTGCTCACCCGGCGGCTGGACGGGCAGCTGGATGCCCGGACCACACAGTACGTGGACCATATCCTCGACGGCACCCACCGCATGAAGCGCATGATTGACGATCTGCTCACCTACGCCCGTGTGGACCGGGTGGAACGCGAGCTGGAGGACGTCCCGCTGGAAAGCGTGTTGAAGGTGGTTCAGCACACCCTCTCGGACACCCTGACGTCCACCCAGGCCGTCATCACGCACGACCCGCTGCCGGTCATCCGCGGTGACCTGACCGAACTGACCTCGCTGCTTCAGAACCTGGTTGAGAACGCCGTCAAGTACCGTGCTTCAGGCCGCACGCCCATCATCCATGTGGGTTCGATGCCTGAGGATGATGGGTGGCATTTCACGGTTTCAGACAATGGGATCGGGATTGAGCCTGCGTACTTCGAGCGAATTTTCAAGATCTTCCAACGGCTGCATCACCGCGACGCCATTGATGGAACGGGCGTTGGCCTGGCGGTGTGCCGGAAGATCGTCGAGAGGTACGAGGGCCGCATCTGGGTAGAGTCGATACCGGGCTCCGGCAGCGTCTTCCACTTCACCCTCCCAGAGGGCGTGGTCGGGCCACAGTTGATAGATGTTCATTGACCGAATGCGGGATTGCTGGGTATTTGGGGATACTCAGCTTGGGAGAGGGTCCTGGCGAGTTCGCTCTGCTGTGGGTGGGTGCTCAAGATCACGGGAGGCGCTTTCGTCGGGAGGAACTGGCAGCACCGTGAGATATGGGGACCCGCTGGAGGGCCGCCCGGTCCTGGACGCATTTATGGCGAGTCTGCACGCCCAGCGTCAGCTGTTCGGCTCCTGAAAGAGGGGGTAGCAGTGCGAACCTGGCATCGCGACCCATGCCCTACCCGTGTCCCTGACCACCAGCCATGACATGCTGCAATCATCCCCTTCTTGGCACACTCCGGGCATGAAGCGAAAAGCCTTTCACCTGCCCCTGCTCGCCGCCCTTCCGGTTCTCCTCGCGTCCTGCGTGGACCAGCCGGCCAACACCCACAGCCAGCAGCAGGAGTGCGAGCTGAGCTACCAGTGGGAGATTGAAAACGGCTACGAGAACCCCTGCTATGACGATGACGACAGCCACTACAAAGTCAAGGCCAGCTCGACCAACAAGGGCGCAGCCCTGAAACGCGTCAAGCGCAGCAAGGCGCAGTACGCATCGTCCAGTGGAGTGAGCCGTAGCGGCCTGACTTCCAGCGCGCGGGCCAGCAGCGGGAGCAGCTTCGGCAGCTGACCCACCGACAAACCAACTGTCTCACCCCGCTCCGCGACCCACGCTGGGGGGCATGAAGTTGAATGATCTGGCAGTGTCTCTAGATTGCCTGTCCCCGTGGGCCCCGGCCCAGTGACCGGCCCGCTGTCCATTCACACCGCAGGCAGCCCTTCGCAGACATCAGACCAGCGCCTGGGGGAATCACCTTGTCTGCCAGTAGCCTGAGGCGCATGAACGCAAGAGGCTTGGACCATCCGCAGAACAGACGAGGTGGAAGGGCAAGCGGGATGCCGGGTGTCACCTTGTGGGGCGAGGCGTGATCCTCGTCTCGACACTGGCCGCAGTCGCGCTCGCCCTGATCCACCTGTTCGTGGGGCGGATACGCTTTGTGCGCGCGGTGCCCCGCCAATGGTGGCTGTCCTTCGCGGGCGGTGTTGCCGTCGCCTACGTCTTCCTGTTGCTGCTTCCCAAACTCGAAGGGGGACAGCCACTGCTCGAGAAGCTCTTCGAGGGCCTCCTGACCTACCTCGAACACCACGCGTACCTGGTGGCGTTGTTTGGCCTGCTGACCTTCTTCGGGCTGGGCCGTCTCGCCATAGGTTCCCGCCTCGCTCGGGGTGGGACGGGCGAGCAGGACGTGACGAGTGAGCCCATCTTCTGGGTGACGATGACCTTACACGGGCTGTACAACGTGCTGATCGGGTATCTGTTGGTGGACGACCGCCGCGGCGTGCAGGGGGTGGTGCTGTTTGCGATCGCGATGGGGCTCCATCTGTTCGTGAATGGGTACGGGCTGTACGAACACCATAAGGGGGCGTATCAGCAGATGGGGCGCTGGGTGCTGGCCCTCTCGCTGCTGGTAGGTTGGTTCCTCGGTGTGATGGGGGACCTGCCCAAGCTCGTCACGGTGGCGTTGACGGCCTTCCTGTCGGGTGGGGTGCTGATGAACGTGTTCCGGGAAGAATTGCCTGCCACCCACGAGAGCCGCTTCCGGCCCCTTCTGCTGGGTGCGGTCCTCTACGGCGTCCTGCTGCTGCTGCTCTGAGCCTGCCAGGATAGGGCGTGCCCTGGCTTTCCCTGCTCCCCGGTGTGGCCCTTCTGGCCGTGTTGTGCCTGGACGTGTACGCGACCGTCTTCGTCCCGGCTGGGCAACCCGGACCGGTTGCCGGGCGTCTCTACCGCCGGACCTGCCGGTGATGGCACTGCCGCTTCGGGGGCGGTTCGGTACACTCACGGCGCCAGCTTGCCCGGCTCGGCCCGCTGCTGGTGCCCTTCACGGTGCTGATGTGGGCGGCGCTGCTGTGGGTGGGGTTCACGCTGGTGTTCCTGCCGTGGTCTTCTGCGGAATCCAGCGTTCCAGGATGATTCACTGCCCTGTACGTGATCGGGTACAGCATCACGACCCTGGGCACGGGGGACATCACACCGAGCGGGAGGTGGCCCCGGATCCTGATGGTGCTGGCGGCGACGAGCGGCTTTGTTCTGATCAGCGTCGCGGTGACGTACCTGCTCTCGGTGTACGCGGCCCTCGCACGCATGACGGCCCTGGCATTCGAGATTCATCGTTTCGTGGGACGTGACGAAGGGCTCGTCGCAGTGGACGTGCTGGTGACGGTGGCCGAGGCAGAGGCGGCTTCTGAACTGAGCGACTGGCTGGCGAGCACGGCGTCATCTCTCGCGGAGGTGGTGCAGGCGGACGACGAGTACCCGCTGCTGCATTACTTCCACTTTCCGGACGAGCGGGCCCTGCCCGTCGCCCTGTCGGACCTGCCGGAGGTCGTGACCCTGTGCCGCACGCTGCTGCTGCCCGGAGCGTTCCCCGCGCTGACCGGGGGACTGGTGATTGCTGGAACCGAGCGGGTGGCTCGCAGCTACTCTATGGCACTGATTCGTAAGTTCGAAGGCCGTCCTGTAGACGGGGGGCGGCTGGCAAGATCACGCCGGACGGCCTTCGAGACTGCCTGGAGTGCGCTGAGCAAGCGGGAGTGCCGCTCAGGGCTCGGGAGGAGGCGTGGGCGCTGTACGAGCGTGAGCGCCGGACGTGGGACGAAGCCAGTGCCCGGTCGCGGTCTGGGTTTGGGTATCCCGCCTTTGAGGACGCAGAGCATCCCCCGGGAGCGTAAGCCCGGTGTGAACCGGCATGAGAACGTCGGTGTCGGGGCACCCGCGCTGAGGCTCCTTGGACTTCGGCGCGGACCACCCTCGACTGGGCTTCGTGCTTGCAGACTCGAACGGACCCCGTGGACCGTCCTGCCCCCGGTCATTGCTCTGCTGCTCCTGTCTGGGGTGTTCGTCAGGCTGTCCTCCCTTCCACGCGCTGATGGCTGAGCGCGGAGCCACTTGTCAGTTCTTCCAGGGGCGGCGTGTTGATCGCTGGTGAGGCAGCCAGTCGCGCCGCTCGCCAGTGATGTTCAGGCTCAGCCACAGATTGTGGGGGTCATTCCCGGCAGATACATGCAGGGTGTACTCGCGACCACCGTCCAGCGTGTCCGTTTCGATGCCGTCCCAGTCCGAAAATTCAGCCTCGCCTGGCTTCAGCGGCATCGGCAGGGAGAGGCGGTCAAACACTTCATGCCGCCAGCTGGCTCACCTGTATTCCATCATCCAGCGGAACATCGTCAGGTACGCGGGCAGCGGCGTGTGGCCAGGAAGACGTTGTACGCCACCTGCGCGGTCGGCACCCTCAGGTGGTCCGTCAGCGCGCAGCTGGTACGGGTGCTGAAGGGCTGATGTCTCCCCGAGCCCTACACAAGTTCTGAACATCTTGCACGCAGGGTCTGAACAGCGCCCGCCCATACTCCCCTCGTGACCGGAAGCAGGACCCCGGATGCACGCCGGCACAGACAACGTTGACCTGCCAACCAGCCCTCGTACGGAGCGCCTCTGCACTTCACCCGTCCTCTCACCCGGTGCCCCGCCACCACAAAGGAAGCTGACCATGCGTAACCCCACCCCCCTGAAAGCCTTCACCGCCCTGCTCACCGCCAGCACCCTGTTCATCCAGGCATCCGCCGCTCCCGTCTTCTTCCACAACAATGCCGGTGCGAGCGGGATCGTGGACGTCTACGTGGACGGCACCCTGGTGTTCGACGACATCGCCCCCGACAACGCCATGATGTTCCCTAAAGAGCTGTCAGCGGGCCAGCACGACGTGATTGTCACGCCTTACAACCAGGCGCCCGGGGTGCAGGACGTGCTGCGCACCACCCTCGAGGTGGAGCACGCCAGGGAATACACGCTGACCCTGGGCAACCTGTCTGCGCCCTACATCGACGAGTTCAGCGGTGAACTCACATACGCACCCTGGACGGGTGAGCCCTGGCTCAGCCTGGACACTGATTTCAACTGAACCGAAGCCTGGCCGCACAGCCAACACAGCGACCTCGCCTTCAGGTGAGATCCGCGCCTACCGCACCCTGTACAGGAGAACACCATGCGCCACAAGATCATGACCCCCCTGCTCGCCCTGACCGTTCTCGCCAGCACCGCGTCCGCCGCCAGCGCCACCCAGACTCAGGGTGCCATTCAGGCGCACCAGCGACCAGGAGTGAATCAGCAGGACCACCAGAACCGCACCAGGGCTGGTGCTGACCGCTTGCCTGGCCGCGCAGCACAGGCTGACACGAACCGCCCAAATGCACGGCCAGGCCGAATGATGGATCAACACGAGCAGGGGGCCCCGGCACTCCGTCCACCAGGGCGACAAGTTCAGCCTGCAAGACCTTCAGGGCAACGAGGCACCACCGCACCTCGCGGCGGGGCACTGAACCCGCTCGGTGGGGCCCTCCGGGGTGCGACGAGCGTCACGTTCTACAACGGTGATCCGCTCAAGGGCGCGCAGGCGACGCAGACCATCCGGCTGACCGGCACCCGGGAAACCCAGGCAGCGGCCCTGACTCGCGCGGCCCAGCAGGCGAGTTTCGCAGTTGTTGAACGGCCTGCAAGGCGCATCGTGGTAGACCTGAAGGCCGTCACCACCCGGCCCGGGCAGCCCGCCCCCCGCGCCCCTCAGCGCCGCTGACCCCTGAGCGAACCTCCGGGCCTGCCGCCCTGACCGTTGACTCCTTCGGGACCGACGGCCAGGGCGGTCCCTTCTTCTGTGGCACAGTCTTGGCATGCCCGTCACGCCTGGCTCTCCCCTTTTCCACCGGCCCACCAGGAGGCCCGAATGAAGACCATCCTGATCGTGGAAGACAACGCTGGGGTCCGGGACATGGTCCGCGAGTACCTCCAGGAGCACGGGTACCACGTCCGGGTGGCGTCCAACGGCCACGAGGGCCTGCTGGAAGCACGTCATCACCGGCCGGACCTGGTGCTGCTGGACATGATGATGCCCGGCATGGACGGCCTGGAATTCCTGCGTCGTTTCCGGGCGACCGAGCAGACGCCCGTCATCTTTCTGACTGCCCGTGACGCTGAACTCGACAAGGTGCTGGGCCTGGAACTCGGCGCGGACGATTACGTAACCAAGCCGTTCTCGATGGCGGAACTCCTCGCCCGCGTCCGGGCGCACCTCCGCCGGGGCAGCGACACGTCGGCACCGACGTTCGTCCGTGCGGGAGGGCTGGAGCTGGACGCGATGTCCAGGACCTTCCAGGTGCAGGGCAGCCGGGTTGAACTGACGCGCTCGGAATTCGAATTGATGGCCGCGTTCCTCCGCGCACCTGGACGGGTCTTTTCCCGGCTGGAACTGCTCGAGCAACTCCAGGAAGAAGCCCTGGGGGCTGAACGGACCATCGACGTGCACGTGCGCAACCTGCGCGCCAAAATCGAACAGGAGCCCGGGAAGCCCAGGTTCATCGAGACCGTGTTCGGTATGGGATACCGCCTGAATCCAGACCTCACGCCATGAAACGGCCGTACTGGCGCACGCTGGCGTGGCGGCTGACCCTGGCGTTCGTACTGGTCAGCGCCGCCGCGCTGGGCACGGTGGGGTTCATCTCCTCGGCGTACACGCGGTCGGAGTTCAATGCGCTGCTGGGCGCGCAGGCACAGGAAAGCCTGACGGCGCAGGTTCAAAGCTACGTTGAGTCGAACGGGACTGTGAGTGGCTTCCGGCCGGCGGAAGGGCCCCCACGGCCAGGGAATCGGGAGAGGGGTGGTGACCGGGGTGGGTCTCCTCCACGTCCTTCAGGCGTGTCCCGCAGTTCCTGGCTGGTGCTGGACGCGCAGCGACAGGCTGTGTTTTCGACGCCGAACATTCGCCAGGGCACCCGGGTGGCCCAACCAGAAGGCACCCGGGTGATGGTCGGAGACAGGGTCGTGGCTCACCTGATTCCTTCCGGGATACGGGCCAGACCTGACCGGCGCAGTGAGGAGTTTCTGACCCGGACCGCCCGGGCAATCGGCTGGTCGATGCTCGCCGCGACGGCGCTGGCCGTCCTGATGGGCCTCCTGGTGTCCAGAACCCTGCTCCGGCCCCTGAGTGAACTGCGCCGGGGTATTCGCGCGCTCCAGCGTGGCGAGGCACCCACAGCACCTGCCACCGTTCGGAAAGATGAATTCGGTGAGGTGCTGCATGCCTTTGGGGAGATGCACCAGGACGTGGTCCGGAGCCAGCAGGCTCGTCGGCAGCTCACCGCCGACATTGCGCATGACCTCAACACGCCCCTGGCGGTCATTTCCGGAACCCTGGAGGCAATCCTGGACGGCACCTTTAAGCCGACCCCGGAACGCCTGAAACGCCTGCATCAGGAGACCCAGCATGTCTCTCAATTGGTCAATGACCTGCGGTTCCTGTCCCTGGCGGACGCCGGAGAACTTCACATGAACCGCAGGCCCACCGAGGTCGAGGCGGTTATCCGGGGTGCCGTAACGAACTTTGAGGAGGTGGCCCGGCAGCAGGGCGTGACGCTTGAAACGCAGCTGGAGGTTCCTGGGACGAAAGCTCCCCTGGATGTGGTCCGCATCACGCAGGTGCTTCAGAACCTGCTGAGTAACGCCCTGACCCACACGCCTCCGGGGGGACGGGTGATCGTCACTGCCGGGCACGGCCCTCAAGGCCTCGCCATCAGCGTCGAAGACACTGGGAGCGGCGTCTCCCCGAAGCATCTGCCACACGTATTTGACCGTCTTTACCGGGGTGATCAGGCGCGATCTACAGTCGGAAGCGGTCTGGGATTGAGCATCTGCAAGTCGATCGTGGAGGCCCACGGAGGCACCATCGGGATGACCAGCGTGGTCGGCCACGGCACCACCGTGTCCTTCAGCCTGCCCCTGCCGGCCACCCCGACCTGAGAACCAGAATCCTGGGCAGCATGCTGGGATGGTTCGGAGGGACATGCTGCACGACCAGGACCGCGGCGAGGCAGTGGCTGGACAGTGGCGCACAGAGCTTCATCAGTGCCGCTGCGTGTCTTCGGCAGAGCTTCAGTGAAGCGGAGCTCATCCGGCTGGGCCATCGCGCCGACCTCACGCGTCACATGTGCCCTCAACAGGCCGACGTCCACTGAACCTCCTGCTTGTGACGTGACAACCGCGACGGTCTCCTTGCTCTTGACCGGGTCCAGTTTGTCCAACCCGGCCGCTTCCGCGACAGCTGACCGGGTACTCAGCCGTTAATTTGCGTGCTGGGCGCGAGCGTCAACTTCACCTGAATCTCCTTCCCGCCGCGCAGCACCGTCAGGGTCACGCTGTCCCCGGGCTTATAGCGGCGCACCGCGTACTGGAACTCAGAGAAGTTATTGATGCGCTGGCCGTTGACGGCCGTCACGATGTCGCCGGAGAGCCGCTTGCCCGCCGTGTCGTACTTCAGGGGCTGCAAGCCAGCCTGGGCGGCAGGCGTGTTGGGATACACATTGGTGAAAAAAGCGCCAGGCGTGCTCCCCAGGTCCAGCTTGAAGAACTCGCTGAACCGTGTGAACAGCTCCGCCGGCAGCGCGCTGGCCTGGCTGAGCTCGTTCGCCAGGGCAATACCAATCACGGGCGCGGCGCGCTTGGCCCCGTTGCGGAAGTCCGCAACCCGGGCGTCACTTTGCGTCACGGGCACCGCGAAGGACGCGGGATTCCCGTCCCGTGCGACGCGGATGTAGCTCACCACGCCCACAACCTCGCCCTTCGCATTAACGACGGGGCCGCCGCTATCCCCTGGCACCAGTGGGGCGTTCATCTGGAGGGTGCCGGCCGGAAAGTCAGCGCGGCCTGCATCGGCGTTCAAGCCGGTCAGGCGACCCGTCTTGGAGGTCAGGAAGGTGCCGCCACCATTGCCGATCCCGAGCAGGGCGTCACCAACGGCGGGAGCAGCCGCGGCGAGCGGCAGGAAGGGCGTTCCTGCGGGCACGTTGACCTTCAGCAGGGCGATGTCTGACTGCTCTTCGTAGCCGATCACTTCAACGCTGTAGCGTTTCTTGTCCAGTGTTTGCGCGCTGAGGGTCTTCGCTCCCTGGACCACGTGGTAGGCGGTCAGAGCGTAACCATCACCGATCAGGAATCCGGTGCCCACGCCGCCTGGATTGGTGCAGTTGGTGGGTGGACAGTGTTCCAGGCGCAGGGTGGCCGGCCGCAGCTTCTGAAACAGGGCGCGCAGCTCGATCGTCTCGGCTGTACTGAGTGCCTTCGCTGGGGCAGGACGGGCACCCTGAGCGGCGGTGGACCCTGGGGTGGAAGGTGAAGCCGTCTGGGCTGAGCCTGCGCTGAGCAGCAGCGTCAGCGTGAGCATCAGGCCGCGCGGGGCGGCCAGTTGAATGGCATTCATTCGTGCAGTCTCATGCGCGCCGCGCGAGGCGTTTATGTCGTTCATTACGTTTTATTCAGCAGTGCACAAAGTCCAGTGAGACCTACGCTTCTTCGTAACCCGCCATTCAGGGAGGGTGGGCAGATACTTGCATAGGGGCGGTATATGCGGTCTTTCTTCCCTGACTACTTCGTGTAAGAATCCCATCGCATAATCGCGTACGCTCTGTCGTTCTCGATCTGAAAGCACAAAGCAGTCCATGGAATTCGCAAAGTGTAGTGGCTGGCAGGGTGAATGGCCGTTCTGCCCTGCGAAAGTCTGGGAAGCGCTCCTTGACGCCCTTTGTTCGGCTCTCCCCAGACGTCCCCTGACTTGTCATCGCGGCACCCTGAGGACGTACCCAACCCCGCGCATCGTGCGCATTGCGCCGAGAGCACCGAGGTCGCGCGGTGAAAAACCCCTCCTCTCTGATTACTGGGTTGGAATTGCGATGCTCGAGACAGTGAATGGCAGCTCAGGGCTCGCCCCGGGCGTGGACCGCGCGTTGAACTGCGAGTTCACGACCAGCAGCCGACCGTTCGCTTTGGCGAGGGTGGTCGGGAACCGGAAGCTCGGGTGAGAGAACGGAGTGCCTATGGATCCCACGGTGTAATCCGGGTTGAGGCGGACCGGAGTGATGACTTTGTCTGCATTGCGCACCACGTACAATGTTTGCCCGTCCAGGTACAGGCCATCCCCGTTCACGAGTGGACCGTTGACGCGAATCTCGACGACCGATTTGTCGGTCACACCGATGCGGAAGAGCTTGCCGTTGTACGACTGCACGGTCAGCAGGTACCGCCCGTCAGACGTAGCGGTGATCCCGTTGAGATTGAACTGTCCCGGGGCCGTGCCGTAAGGAATGGTGGTGCTCACGTCCAGCCACGCTTCCGCTTCACTGCTGGCAGTCGCCGTGCGGGGAATGCGGAAGATCGTGGGACGAACCGAGTCGGTGAAGTACGCGAAGTCCCCAGCGATGGCCACATCGTTGATGAAGGTTCCCCCCTGAGGGGTGGCGGGCGTCGTGTACGCGCGTTGCAAGGCTTTGGTGTTCAGGTCGTACACGAACATCCTGCCGGTCCGTCCACCCGCGATGAACAACTTCCCGGTGTTGTCCGTGTTCAAGCCGATGGCTGTCGGGCGTTCCGTCGGGTTGGGCGGCAGGAACACTTCTGCGGTTGGGTTGTCGAGGTTGCCTCGGAAGATGGTGCCGTCGCTGGTGCTGCTCACGAAGAAGGATTTGATGGCGTCGTTGTAAGTGATGCCTTCGGGATAAACGGTCTGGCCAGGCAGGGTGTAACTGGTGATGGGCCCAGCCGGTGGCGGGCTACCCGCGCAAGCGAACAGGGCGGTGGCCGTCAAGCTCAGCAGGGCAAGTCGCATGGGTTTCATTCCTTGTTGTACGCAGCCCGCGACGATCGTGGGAATCAATTGGGTAAAGGGAGACCCATCAGATGCACATGCGCGGCGTGAGGGCGTCACCTCGTCTCAACTGGCGCCCTTTGCCCCGGGGTCACCACTTTTCATGGGAGGGGTGGTGCTTCTCCACCCCTACTGCGACCTCAGCGGGGCCTGAGGGACGAGGCAACGTGGAAACCGAGCGGGGCAAGCGCGGTGAAGTCCGTATTCGCGGGTTCGCACAGCACCGCTCAGGACCCCCGGATCGTGCTGGACGGCACCCGCTTGCGGGCCGCGGGCCTCACGGACCATGCCCCGGGCACGGACCCATTCGAGGAGTGGACTCAATCTCGGTTCGTTTCCCCTCATCTTGCAACACGGCATGATCCAACGGGAGTGGTGCTGAAGGTCTACCCTGCCTTGTTCTTCCAGGCGGGTGCGTCCCACACGCAGTCCTCTAAAGTGACAAATGGACGTGCCATCCAGCCCAGCATCCAGTGTGTTCACGCTTCCAACCCCTCTTCCAGTGACGCGCGTAAGGCCTGGGCGTAAGGTGGCTCTCCCCCCTGATCCCATTCCAGTTTGTCGGCCAGAAACACCACCTGATCTAAAGCGGTGGCCTGTCCATGCAACGTCGTGTGGTAGCGGATCGCCTGTAGGACTTCCGGGGCGTGGACGCCCTGCCATTCCCGCGCAAGGACCACGCTCAGCTTCGCGTGGAGCAACAATGGAACACGCTCCTCCTCCGGTTCAATCGGCAACTCCAGCGCCTTACAGAGCGCCAGCATTTCGTCACGCCGAAAGATGCCCCCGATGTCATGAAGTAGCGCCGCTGTTCTGGCCGCTTGCACATCCACACTGAACCGAAGGGCGAGCTCCTCGGCCCGCTGGGTCACGCGGGGCACATGCTCCCGGATGACCTCACGCCCATAGGCGGCCAGAACCCAGTCCACATCGGTCGCAAGATTTTCTGTCGTTGGGAAGCGAGACCGCATCTCATGGATGACCAGGGGAACGGCCTGGAAGGCGCATCGTGGTAGACCTGAAGGCCGCCCCCACCCGGCCCGGGCAGCCCGCCCCCGCGCCGGACGGTTCAGGCTGGGATGACTGGAGCACCACGCGGTGAAATGCGAACCAGGGGGTCGTAGGGGCAGGAAGCGTGTGCCGCTCCTCCCCCTCGCCTGATCCGCTTGTATCCGTCCTCGAGGCAGGATTCGTAACGTCACCAGGCCCGGGAGCACGTAGGGCCTGGAGTAGCCGCGCATTTCCCTGGTCTCCGCGCAGGAGGAAGGTCATGAAGGAGCACCGGGCGCCGGAACCTGGCACAAGCCCGGGATGGAGCAGGCTCGTCATCATCGGCGGGCAGGAAGCAGAAGAAGGCCCCCGCGACGTTCTACGTGTGGTGGTCCGGCGGGCCTGAGAGATGCGAGCAGTGTGGCGTTCTACGCGACTGACCCGCTCGCGGGCGGAAAGGCGCAGTCGACGATCAAACTGAGTGACCCTCGCACGACCGCTCAGCAGCAGGCCATCACCCAGGCTGCGGCCAACGCGAAGTACGCCTTGGTGACCCGTGATGGTGAAACGAGAATCATCAACTTGAGCGTGCGGTCAGCCCACGTCCACTGAGCTGCCGAGGTCCCAGAGCTGGATCTCGTGGGTTTACCAGACAGGCATCCGCCGGCTCCGACCAGGGCGTTCAACCAAACCAGGCCTCAGGGCCGGAGAAAATCAGACTTCCTAACAGGTTCTTAACACGGTGCTGTCACCATGGCGCATGGTGCGCCGACCCCTGCTGCTCTGCTTCATGACGCTCGCTGTGATCCCTGGAAGTGCGCTCGCCGCACCAGCCAGTGTGACCTTGAAGAATATCCGCCACGAGCACCAAGGCCCAGACAACTGCGCGCCTGTCACAGCGATGACGCTTCTGGGGTACTACGGCACCCGCGTCACGCAGGCCCAGGCGGCAGAAGCCATGAAGGATTCCCGGGGCGACCCGCAGGTCACCAGTCTGGAACTCGCGGCCTACCTCGGCCGGTTCGGGCTCCGCAGCGTCATCCGCTACGCCGGAGACGCCGGTGTCCTGCGTGAACTCGTGTCCCGCGGCTTTCCTGTGGTGCTTCAGCAGCGTCTGAAGGTGGGGAGCAACGTGGCACACTTCCGCACCGTATACGGCTACAGCGCGGGACGGTTCCTGATCAGCGATCCCCTCCTGGGACCATCACTCAGCTTGTCCACCGCTGAACTCGAGAGGCTCTGGCAGTACTACAACGGCGAGTACATGGTGGCCTACCCACCGGCCAGGGAAGCGCAGGTGCAGGCCGCTCTGGGCAACGATTTCGACCTGCTCTCCAACTGGCAGCACGCCCGGCAGCATGGGATGGAGGACGTGAAAGTACGGCCGAACGATCCGTACGCCTGGTGGGGCCTGGCCAAAGCGAACCTGAGACTGGGCAATATCCAGGTGGCTACTACGCAGTTTGACCGCGCGGTTTCGCTTGGTGTGCCCACCATCTACTACCTGTACCGGCAGGAGGCCTTCGAGGCGTGGACGAAAGCGGGGCAGCATCAGAAGACACTTGAATGGACCACCCGTGCCCTGAAGGCTTATCCGGAGAGCAAAGAACTTGTCCGGTTCCGCAACCTGGCGAAGAGCGCCCTTGAGGGATAACACACCCGCTGAAGCGTTCAGACTCACCCGTCGCCGGTTTACCCTCCGGGTTTCCGGAGTGTCATCACCCTCGGCGGGGTACGCCGCTTCTCCTGCGACTGAAGGGAAAGCGTGACAAGGAGCGCAGAGAGTGGAGCGGACGCGCACCCGTCTGGAGGGGAAGTAAGCGAGTGGAACACGACGTAGCTCCACTCGAGGCTCATGATCTTCCCTGGGCGGGCGGGGGTAGCGCTCTGCCAGGAGGGCGCGCCCCCCGTCAGGAAGGGAGAACTCACTCATGGGAACCTCCACACAGCAGGCGACGGACGACAGAGACGGGTGGCTTCACCCACGGCGGGGCCTGCAACCCCACCGTGCCTCCACCGGGAGCCTGGCCTTGATCATCGCGCCCTGAGGCTCGCCGGCTCGAAGGTGGAGGCAGCGAGAGTGCGCGGATCTGGGCTTGCCCGGCTCGTTTCGGTAACGTCTGGACTGTGGCATGAACCCTCCTGTGGATCACCTGCACGCTGGACTGCGCCAGGACGTCACCGAGGACATGTCTGCACCCTGGCGTCCCGTGGGCGGGGTCAGACGCCGAAGTGCATCAAGCCGACCATGATCACGCCGCCGGCCACGAGGGTGATCAGCGCGCCCGCCCGGATCTTTTTCAGGAACACCAGCAACGCCAGGCCGGTGAGGGACACGACCGTCAGAAATACACCCGACAGGTCAATCAGCCACGACCACAGGGGGCCCGCGTCCCGTCCCCGGTGAAAGTCGTTGAGGACAGCCCGCTGGATCCCTTCTATCCTGACAGGACAGGCACAGCCGCCTGGAGTCAGGAGATCCCGATAAATTTTGGACCCATGGACATTGGCCTGATCGCTCTTGTTGCCACCCTGGTGTTTGGCCCTCGGAAAATTCCGGAACTCGGGAGGAGCCTCGGGCAGGGCATCCGCGAGTTCCGCAGAGGCACCCTTGACCTGAAACGCGACCTTGCCCTGACCGTGACTGACGACCAGCGAGTCCG
This sequence comes from Deinococcus malanensis, assembly GCF_014647655.1. Lineage (NCBI taxonomy): Bacteria > Thermotogati > Deinococcota > Deinococci > Deinococcales > Deinococcaceae > Deinococcus > Deinococcus malanensis. Next base: position 2,323 of record NZ_BMPP01000020.1, on the reverse strand, counting down.
CAACGGCCCGGTCTGAGTCTGTCTCTGCTGTGTACGCATTCTGAACACCCGCCGGAGCGGAACGACCCAGGGGCATCGGTGACCTCATGCTTTGTCGGCCTCAGCGTTGAGGGGAGGGCCCATGAGGTTCCCCTGAAGCTTACGCTGGGCGCATGAGATGCCACGAGAGGAGCTACCGTCTTGACTTTATGCGTGATAACGAATATCGTGATGTCAAAGGAGGGAGAGAAGGAATGAAGATGATCAGCGATTCCACACGGTCCTCCGCGTCCGCCTCCACCCTCGAGCACCAGACGTACCTCGCGTTGCAGGGGCTGGCACTGGGCCTCAAGGACGAAACCGAGCAGCTGCTCAAGAACGAAGGGCTGACCCTCACGCAGCTCAACGTCCTGCGCATCCTGCGGGGATCCGGCGAAGACGCCCTGACCTGTGGTGACATCGCGGGGCGGCTCCTCAACAAGGACCCCGACGTGACCCGCCTGCTTGACCGGATGGAGAAGCAGGGCCTGATCGAACGGGCCCGCAGCGCGCACGACCGCCGGGTGCTGCTGACCCGTCTGTCTCCTCAGGGCCGCGAGACCGTGGCCCGCCTGGACGCTCCCTTGATGGACCTGCACCGCCGACAGTTCCAGCACCTGCCGCCTGAGCGGCTCCGGTTGCTGCTTGACCTGCTGGGCGAGGCGACCAGGACGGAGGTGACCTGAGCTTCCTCGTCCTTCCTTCGCTCAAAAATTCGTCCCAACGACCATCGTCCTCACGAACAGGAGACCCCATGACCATTGCCCCCACCACCGCCCGCACCCCCCTTCAGCGCGTTGACCTTGCCCTCACCATCCTCCGCGTCGTCATCGGCGTCATCTTCATCGCCCACGGCTACCAGAAAATCTTCATGTACACCCTGCCCGGCACCACCGGCGCCTTCACCCAGATGGGCATCCCCCTCCCCGGCCTCGCCGCGCCCGCCATCGCGTTCATCGAACTTCTCGGCGGCGCCGCCCTGATTGCCGGACTCGGCACCCGCATCGCTGCCGCCCTGCTCGCCCTCAACATGCTCGGCGCCATCGTCCTGGTCCACCTCAAAGCCGGCTTCTTCAACCCGAACGGCGTGGAATTCCCCCTCGCCCTGCTCGCGGCCACCGTTGCCCTCGCCCTCACCGGCGCCGGCGCCTACGCCCTGGACGCCCGCCTCAATAAGCGCGCCTGAACGTCCAGGAGATCCCTCACCCTCTCCCTTCTCGCCGCAGCTGCCATCGACGCCGGCCCCCCGGAGCGCGCCCGCCAGCTCGAAGGCCCCGGGTACCTCGGCATCCAGCTTCAGTTCACACCCATACGCAGGGCGATCGCCGCGTAGGCCACTGCGGCGCTGGCTTCCGTCAGAAAGTGCAGCGCCACGCCGTCCCGCACCAGGAACCGTTTCTGACCCTCATCGTTGTGATTAAACACAATGAGCAGAGGACGGCAGTGTGAATGGGCTGAGCCCTCGTCGCTGTGGCCGGTGCGGCGAAGGGGAGTAAGCACAGGGAGGCGCAAAATACAGGGTACCGACCTGAAGAATGACGGCACTGCGCCCCCAGACCGCTGAATTACCTAGAACCCATATTAGATGTAATACAAAAGCAACACGTTCGACCCAGCTCTTCATCCTGTCTGCCGGTGGCGGAGCACCCCTGCTGAGAGGCTTACTGAGAAAGCGGCAGTGTAAAGCCGAACGTCGCTCCTTCCCCAGGGTGGCTCTGCGCGAATTCAGGGGGCAAAGACGTCAATCAGGAGGCCATTCCGTACCGGGCGCAGCGTAGCGGCGGGGCTCTTACAAGGACCGTTCACGGTGCTGCAAGAAGCGCATGAAGGCCGAGATCACCGAAGCAAAGCGTCAATGTGGCCGAAGTGCATTTCGGAGGCCGGTAGCGGCCGCGCGAACAGGTACCCCTGTCCCACGTCACACGCCAACTCCCTCAGGACCGCCAACTCCACACCTGTTTCAATGCCTTCCGCGATGGTCTTCAGCCCCAGGCTTTGCGCGAGGGAGATGATGGCCTTCGCCACTGGAAAAGTCGGAGACGAGCAGTGCAGATCCCTCACGAACGCCCGGTCGATCTTGAGGACGTTCAGCGGTAAGCGTGGCAGATAACTGAGGGACGAATACCCGGTACCGAAATCATCCACCGCGATGGACACGCCCAGATCACGCAATCTCGTCATCCGCGACACGGATTCCTCAGCGTCATTCATCACGACCCGCTCGGTCAGTTCCAGCTCCAGGCACGACGCCGGCAGCCCGGTCTCACGTAAGGTCTCAGCCACCATGTCCACGAAGTCCGGGCGC
>NZ_BMPP01000019.1:9142-68154 GCF_014647655.1 Deinococcus malanensis | reverse complement strand
GGCGTTCGAAGGTACGGGGATCCTGCCGCAGCAGGTACAGGAAGCCCAGCGGTTCGCCGTCGCGGCGGCGCAGCACCGCGGCGGCGTAAAAGCCTGTCCGGAAGCCGCCCATCGCATCGGCGAGCGGCTCGAAGCGCGGATCATCAGTGGTGTCGGTCAACACCAGCATGTCAGCGGTCATCAGGGCCGCGAGAGGCGGCACGGGCAGGCTGAGCGGCCAGCTATGGGAGGCCAGGATGGTGTGCTGCACGTCGGTGACGATGACCAGGTCGGCGCCCAGGCGGTCACCGATCAGGCGGCACAGGCTGGTCAGGACCGGGTGGGGCAGCGGCGTGATGACTTCGGTGTCGGGCATGACGTCCTTTGGCCTCGAGAAGACAGCGCTGGTGGCGACAGGAGTGAGGCGATACAGGACATCTGAGGTACCTGGAATGCACGAGGTACCTCATTCTATCCAACAGGCAACTGAGGACTGTGCGCCGGAATGCGGGTTGAAGCCCGTAGCCTGGACGCGTGCCAGCGATATGATGAAGCGGCCAAGCTCAGGGGGAGAACCCGCACCCAGCTTATGGACTGTCCGGGTACAGTCGGGGTATGAACCCAGGCCAGCTTTGACCCTGCGCGACAAGCGCCAGCGCACCTTCAAGTTCTCAGCCAGCACCGAAACGCAACTCGCGCAGATGTGTCACGCGACGGGCAGCGGCGCGACGGCGGTGGTGGAGCAGGCGGTAGCGCGACTGTACCGGGATTTGTTCGGCCAGGGGGCTCTGTTCGTCTTCGCCAATCCCAAGCTGGCTCCTCACGAGAACCTGGATCGGGACTGCCCGCCCGAAGGTTAAGCCTCAGGAAGTCCTGCACGATCCCTGGAGGATGAGGACTACCTCGACGCCATGGCTGCCAGCACCAACATGGGTGTGCCCTGCGTCTCGCACAGCAGGTCCACAGGACTTCAGCGTGTCCATAACTGTGTAAACGTGAGAATGTATTGCGGAATTCCGCACTTCCGCCTTCCGCCCCTCTCACCCCACTCCTCTCCTCCCCGTTTGGGCAGCAGCCAGTGCACAACCGGCGCCTGCATGCTGAACGACTATATCGCCCGTCAGATCAGGTGCATTTGCTTTCCAGACACGTCCAGCACATGTCGAACAGCAACTCAGGAACGTACTGCTCGCATCGGGCGCACCACTCCTGATCCTCCCACTCCACGACCGGACGCACTTCCACAGGCGTGTGCAGGAGGTCAGGGTTATTGAGCAGATCACGCAGCAGGTGGGGCATAGAGTCTCCTATACCCAAGATGATCGTGCTAGACGCAAAAAAGCAAGGATTTGCGTAATTCATCGAATCTTGAGGATGCTGCGTTTAGTGTTATGCCCTCCTCCGCTCACAGGGCAGGTACACAAACCACCTGACTGAGTTGTCCGAATCCAGAACACGTTGTGCCGTTGCTACCGCTTTTCCACTACTCAGACATGAGCAATAACAACAGCAGAGCTGAATCTGAGGCAATTCGTCCCACTCCCCGGTCTCCCACCCCTACCCACCCCCCACCTTCCTCTCCCCTACCCGCACCAGCACACGCCCATGCAGAGCGGCAGGAATGAGTGCCGGCGCACCCACGTTCGCCTGGGCTGATGTTGAATAGACTGTACATTCTCGAGTCTACTTGTGAGATGTGATCTCCCTCTTCATGCAATTTGGCTTCTCCGTCAACCGTTTTAGCCGGCGCCGTGCCTCTCTCATAATTGGGGAAAAGGATGTGCTGAACCATTCAGAGCGTGGTAATCTCCTACTACCCCGGTACGGCACCGATCACATCTGCCGGAAAGGCGAACGCCCGGCGTCTGCAAACACCGAGCGTTCATATACCAGAGTTTTGAAGAGGCTCTGAACCGAATGCGACCTCACGTAGGTCGAACGGCCTGCACGTAGTTTATGACGGCCTACGTGCTCCGGTCAATCGTATGACCGGACCCCGCGCGAGCGGAGGCCGCTTGCCACCTCAGGTGGGTGCCGTCCGAGGACACGTGTGAGTCACGATCCAACCAGTCCAACAGGCGACATGGCCGTCAGGACCCGAGGCCGTTTTGAGCATTCATTCACGATTACCAGCAACATCCTCCGCGACGAGTGGATCCCGCTGGTCGGCAGCGACGCGGCACTCCTGGCTTACATCATTCTGAGTTACAGCAACAGCCCGAAAGGCGCACGGCTCAGCAGCAGGTACTTCAAAAACCACATCCGGTGGGGCGAGGACCGTACGGAGAGTGCAAAAACTGACCTGCTGGCCCGCTTGGACAATGTGTTTACCAGGGTGCCTGGAGTTCAAAAAACCAGCACGCCGGAGACGTGGTGGGTCGATCTGGACGCGTTGACAGAACTGCATGACGCCTACGTCGCTCGTGTTAAGGCAGTGGAGAGCAAAAAACGCGGTCCTGGTCGACCAAAAAAACCTGCTCAGGAAACCAGGGCAGGTTTTTCCACCTTCGGTAGCCTTTTTGCCAAAAACCTGCCCTGGAATTCCGGGCAGCCCTCCCCTGGAATTCCGGGCAGCCCTGCCCCAGATTCCGGGGCACATAAAGGAAATGGGAAAGGAACTGGAAAAGAAAGTGGTGGTGAGCCCGCCGACACAAACACCACCACAAACGCCAGGGGCAGGACTGAACACCTACAACCGCCCACCGGCGGGACCGCTCACGCGGCCGTTGCTACAACGCACTTCCCTGATCAGTCCGTAACCCATCCACATGCACGTCAGCTCGACCAGACCACGAACACTGAAAATGTTCCGGCGGCCGCGGCGAACCGGGCCCAGGCTAACGTGATCCTGAGCCGTGAACTGGGAGGGCATCAAAAGCTTCACAAGTTGATGGCTGAGATTCCGACAGCGTTGCGGCAGGCAGGCCTCACTCGGGACTGCTGGCTGGACGTTTCGCCTGTCCGTCTCGAAGACATCATCCTGACAGCCAAGGCGAAGAGCGTTGAAACCAATAAGTCGGCCTGGACATGCATCATCCGGGCACTCGACGAGGAAATCGGCGCGGTCATCAACAATGAAGTCTCCGGTGCTGGTTCTCCGAACCGTCCTCCGCATGTGTGGCGTGTTGGTGACAGGGTGCTGCTCGCGCGCTACGAATACACCATCGAGGCGCTGACAGAGACATACCTGGACCTGTACGACAAAGAAAACGGTACGATCAAAGTCACGCGGAACTCGGACGATTACGGCCGGCTGAAGCCTGTTCCGACGGAGGCCAGCGCTTAAGTTCACATCATTGGCGGGTCGCCCCAAGCCGTTCATCGCAAACACCGGCCTGCGCACCTGCGGAAACGGGATGAACTGAGTGGTGAGGGCTCGCGTGCGGCGATGCTCGCGCCGGTGGCCACCTGGCTTCACAGCGCCCAGGCGACGTAGAGCACCACGGGCCTGCATGACTGGAACAATGCCCCTGGTATACGTCAGTGGCACGGTCTCGCGCATGCTGGCCCAGGTCAGGGTGTCCGATGAGGTCCGCGAACGCCTGGGCATCCGCCGACAGCGCGCCGCTCTGCTTCCTGTTCGCCGAGTTCTTCTCAGGTTTGGCCGATCCGGGTGTCGAAAGTCAGGCGGTTGACGCTCAGCATTCGAACGACGTTGGGCGTTTCCGGGTGACGGGTGTTGATGAGGTAGTTGCTCTGTCCGGACCGGCATTCGCTGAGGGGCAGGATGACGGACGGTACGCGCAGGATCGGTGACGCCTGCTGGTCGAACCATTCGTCACCGATGACTTGCGTGTCGGGCGTTTCAGGACGGGCATTCCAGGTGCCGGGCAGGCTGTGCAGGTCCAGATCCTGGATGGCCGTTTCATCCACTTCGAACTTCACGAGGCCGTGAGGGACGTTGTGAATGACATTGCCGGCGTGAACGTACACTTCGAGCATGGCCAGCGGGAGGCTGTCACTGGTGTAGATCAGTTGCCGGTTATGCTTGAGGGTGGGATCCTCGCTGTTCCAGCGTCCGCCGTACTTCGCGGCGCCGTTGCCATGTTCGGGAAGGGTGGCGTACTGGGCATGCTGCCATTTGCTGACGCGTTGAAGGATCAAAAGCCCTCAGGAGTAGACGCCGTGTTCAAGGCGGTGAAGCAAGGTTTCGACGTACGCGGCGCCCCCAGGCACCCCGGCGTATTCAAGGGGGGTTTTGCCTCCGAAGGACGCGCTGGGGGTCCGCAGCCAGCGGTGGGCCGCGTCGTCCTCCTCGAAGTACGCTTCGGCGGTTTCGGCAAGGCTGGCCAGTTCGTACAGGGCGCGGCTGGTTTCAGGCCGCAGGAGACGCTCTTCGCGGCGGTAGGAGTGGAAGGTGGTGGGGCTGACGCCCATGATTTTCAGGGCAGCGTTGAGCGGCAGTCCGAGGTGGTGGATGACGCGTTCGGCACAGCTGACGGTGAAGCCCTGATCGAGGACCTCGCTGAGTTCAATAATGGATTTTGCGTTGATACCCAGCAAAGTCGCGCCGGGCAGTGGCGGTGCGGTGCGGGTGGGAATAAACGGCGGACGTGCGGGGCGTGGGGCGGTTGTCATGGGGGGTGACCTCCGGTGCAGGCGTGGGGTGCTGGGGAGTGCGAACGTGCGGGACGCATTCTCCGCTGTCAACATTTTAGCACTTTGAAAGTGCGGAATTGTACATTGGAAGCAACGCTCAGCCGACAGCGCTACTGAGCGCATCCACAGCCGGAGAACTTCCGCCATGAACGTTGCGCGCCACCGACCTCTCTCGCGCACCGGACGAACCAGGACCTCGGGTGTTCAGGGGCGCATGTCGTACTGCCCGCCAGTCAGGAAGTTCGCCTGCGCGGTCTCCCCCATCATCGGCATCGCCTGAATAACCACGTTGTCAGCGTACGCGTCCCCCGTTTCAGGTGAGCAGGCGATGGTGTGACCTGTCTGGGCCGGGCAGGTCGGTGTGATTGCCGAACACCACGATCACCTGCCTGTCGCCGCGGCGTGATCCGTCCACGATGCGGATCTCCCCGGACTGGTACGGGTGGCATCTGCTGGAGAGCAGGGCGCGCTGGGGGCAATCAGGCCGTCACAGCCTGCCTTGCACAAGCGTCTGGCTTCCGTCAGGCAGGTGCGGGTAGGTGGACTGGTCGCCAGTGAGGGTACTGGGGTCCAGGCCTGGCTGTCCGAGGTTTAGGTGGTCAGGGAGAGTGAGAGAACAGACGCTACGGTGGACTTCAGAGGTTTGCCTTAGCTGCGCCGTGCAGGGGTTCCTGCGCTGACCCTGGTCTGTCCGGACACGTGTTCCCAGCCAGATTCGCCAGGCACTAAGAAGGACAAACCGGAAAAAGGCATGTTCTATGAGAAAGCGCGTCCTGGACAATAAAACTATACTTCCTCATTGTTGGGGACGGGTCTGTTCAAGAGAGGCGGTTCAAGCAAGGCGAACGTCGACGGCAATCATTCCAAATGTGACCAGGCAATGAATCACTCGAAAAGTGCGAAGCAGCCTCACTTGGTTGGAGCAGGCCAACAGGCGTTCACCTACGAACCCTCCCGGCGGGCACACCCTGAGGATGCCAACGCCGGGAGGGTCCCTCTTTTCAGTGGTACCAGTCTGGAGAGCGCCTGCTCCTGCCAAGCGATGAAGTTCGCACTTTGTGAGTCGTCGCAAAGATTTTCAGCGTTCAGGACGCAAACCTGAGTTTGCCCGAATTGATTCGCACTTTGAGAGTCATTGGTGTTCGCACTTTGCGAGTCATCGGTGTTCTCAGCCCGCGCCACATCGCACATCCGGACTTCATCGCCGTTGTTCGCACTATTCGAGTTGTTGACGCTGAGAAGTTCGCACTTTGTGAGTCAAGGTTCGCACTTTGTGAGTAGTCTCCATTCGCACTTTGTGAGTCAAAGTTCGCACTTTGTGAGTCGTTTTCTGGCGGAATTGGCGTACCAGACGAGCTTTTCCGTCACAGAGAGAGGGCCTTAGATAGATTTTTTTAGATAGATTTTTTCTATCAGGAAAAGCAGACCACCCCCACCAGGGCAACATCGGTGGGGCCGCGACGATGTGCGAAACTGCATGGCACCAGGAGCATACATGGCGGTCAAACGAAAACCTGTGTCCAGTGGCGAACAGAAGGCACCCGCAGAAAAGCCTTACCGAAACGAGATCAATCGTTCAGCCATGGCGCTGATTTCGCCCGTGAAAACCTGGGACGTTCGCGAGCGGCAGGTTGATGTGACGATCAATAACCGCCGCTACAATTTGGATGCGGGGAGCCGTTACCCCCTGCCGCATGGAATCGACAACGACGTCATGACGTCCATCATCACGTTGGCGCTGATCGACGGTGTGCCCGAAGACCGGACGCTGCACACCACACCTCACGAGTTGCTCACCACCGCCATGCTGTCCAGCAATGGTGACTACTACAAGCGCCTGCGCACCAGTTTGCTGCGTCTGTTCCATGCAACTTACATGATCCGTGACGGCTGGTTCGATGCTCAGCGCAACAAATGGACGTTCGAGTCCGAGAGTTTCCGGTTTATCGACAAGGTGCGCTACCAGGAAGAGCAGGACCTGGATGATGCTGAGGCGCATCTGACTCCTCAGCAGCCTCTCGTTATCGTCCTCAGCCAGGATCTGGTGGAGCAGCTTCAGGCAGGGTTTGTTCACCTGCCAGACCCGAACATCCTCAAGGCCCTGAGAGATGCCCCGGCCCGCAGTTTGTATCACTTTCTAGAAGGGCAGCGCGAACGACACCGCCGAGAGCACCGTGAAGTGCCGTTGGAGCTCTCGTTCGTGCTGAGCGATCTGGCCCAGTTGCTGGCCCTGACCGCGACCGGTACCGTACGCGCCGGCAATGTACGCCGGTCTCTCCAGGACATGGGAGAGGCGCTGCTGGCGGCGAAGTACCTGGAGGCCCTCGCGTTTACGGGCCGCGGCCTGGCGGGTCGGGTGACCTTCACCTTCCCCTGCCAGGTCCTGGAGGCTATCGCGGACCCGGCGCTCGTGGGGTTGTTGACGCAGGAAGGCCTGGCGGAGGCCAGCGCCCGGCAACTGGCTCTGAAGTTTCCGAACAACATCGAGCGTGGTGTGCGCGTCTTCCGCATCATGCTGAAGACGTATCAGTCACGCGGCCGGTCAGTGGACAATCCCCGGAACCTGCTGGCCGCCGCAGTACGGAATCCGGCGAAATACGAGGCTACGATGGAAGTACCTGAAGCGGCGAAACCAGGACCGGTGCCTGCACGCGGAGTGCCCGTTCTGGATCCGGACGTCGAGGAAGTCGCGACCCAACGTGAGTGGGACGGTCTGGACCGAGAGGAACTGGCCGAGCGGTTTATGGGTCGGGTCCGCCTGTTCAACATCCGGGTCACCCAGGACGATGTCCGGACGCTGCTGGACCTTGGCGTGGATCTGTACGAGCTCGCGCGCCGCATTGTCCAGGCTGTTGCCCTGCGCCAAGACGGTTCACTCCTCCTGCGTCAGGCGCTGGCGGGTGAGCTCACCCCCTGACCCAGCGAGTTGCTGCCCTTAGTCTCCCCTGTCGGCCGGATCTCAGCACGCGGTGAGGGGCCGTGTTCTAGCGAAGTTGGCGCCGGACCCGACTGGCTGACCCTTGAGCCCCGCCCGCGGGCCCTCACCAGTCCGGACAGGGAGTGGGCACTGCTGACCGTCAGACGGGATAACTTTACGGCTGGGACGTTATTCCGTTGGTACCGCCGTTTGCCGTTGACGTAAGCTCCGCAGTTGGGGCTTTGACCGAATTGGCACACCAACCGCCCTCATAAAAAAAACTGCTGGCGATGCCGGTTTTGCGGCGCAATATGAAGGGGATGACCCCCGCCCATCCCTGGCTTGCCCAGTTGCCTGCCCTCCAGCAGGCTCTCAGAACGGATGTACTGATCAGCCTCCCCACCGCCCACCGTCTGGTTGGGATCCCTTCCGCCCCGACGCCGGCGGACCTTATCCTGTTGGCCAGCTGTACCCTTGGCCTGTACGTGCACCGGTATGTTGGGCTGACAGCCCAGCGATACGGACAGCAGGTGAGTGTGCCCTACCTGAGCCTCAGCCGTACGCCTGAAATCCGCGAGAAGCACATTGTGCGGTCGTTGCTGGCGCTGGCGGAGGCCCGGTACATGCTCCGTTGTCCCGCCAACCCAACGCCTGGCGTCGAGCCAGAGACGCCGGTGCTCTGGCAGGTGCAGGCTCACCAGAAGCCTTCCGGTGCCGGGAGCGCAGGCGCGTCCATCGCCGACGCGGTCTACCAGTGTGAGGTCAGCACGCCGGCCGGCCGGCGTCTCCTGATCATCCCAGTAGAGGATGACAGTGGTGAGTACGAGCGCGGCAGAGTCGAGGAGCACATGATGACCTACGCCAGGGTAGGCCCGCAAATCTGGGTGGCGGGCACCTGGCAGCGGCAGCGCGAGCTGTTCACTATCTGGCAGGCGCTGTACCCGGAACGCATGAATTTCTACCCGCTGCTGTCCTGCTGGTGGGACGCGTGAGGCCAACCATCTCCACCAACCGGCCGCACCAACTCGCCCCTGCGGCGAGCCGACCCGCATTCACAACGGGATGGCGCTGCGCATGACCCAGAGCACTGTTCCTGGATGGTTGGTGGCTTTGCCCAGCACTTCAGCGGCCACTCTGGCGGCCGAGATGGGCATCACCAAGGAAAATTTGCGCAAGGACTGGTTGCGGCCCTTCGAGATTTTGATCGACCAGTCGATTCCCCGTGACGCCACAGGCCAGTACGAATTTTCGCCTGTGGTCTACCGGGTGTTCAAGCGGGCGATCAAGGACATCGCTCCGCAGCTTGAGGGACGTGAATTACGCAATGCCCGCGCCCTGCGCGCTGCCCTGGCGGAGGATCCAGACGTGGGTCCGCTGTTTGAAGGCAGCGTCGGCATGGTCCCGCAGGCGGTGCCAGGTGATGCGCTTGCGGAGATCGCCGCAGAGGTGCGCGCCTTGCGGTTGCAGCAGGAGTCTGCCCACCAGCAGACTGTCTACCTGACACGTGCCGTGGAGAGCCAGGCAACCGACCACCAGAAGATGGTCACCCAGCTCCTCCCGGCGCTGGCCACCCGGGAGACCTTTCACGCCGAATCGGTCACGCATCTCATGGTCACGTCGAGGGCGGCTGAGATCATCGCCACTGGTGTCATTGAACTGTCGGCGGACCGGGTTCAGCAGCATCAACGGTTAGATGATCTCGAACGCCGGTACGACCAGGCTGATCGGTTGCAGGCGGCTCTCCAGGTTCTGGCGCTTGAATTCGACGCGAACCGGGTGGGGGTCCTCCATGCTGACATTCGTTCACTGCGCATGGACGTAAAGAGCCTTCAAGCGGAGATGATGGTGCCTGCTGGCCTCTCGTTGCGGGCGCGGTGGTGGGGCTTTAGCCGCGATGTCCGGCGGCATGGGGGCACGCTCCTGGTGTGTGCGGCCGTGATGCTGACCGCCCTGTGGTGGTTCACGATGCCGGGGCGGCTGATGTACACGCACGCCCTGCAAACGTCTGCGAGACCCTGGACGCTGTTGCCTGCGGTGTGTCATGTGCAGGTGCTGAAACCAGCCACAGCCCGGTTGCCCTTGTGCCGTTACTGAGCGGGGCGCACGCCAGTTGAGTCTGGTGGTCAACATAAGGCAAGCGGCACCGGAATGATCCTGGCGCCGCTTGCCCTTTACGAAAAGGGCAGCTTCAGGTCCGCTGCTTTTTGCTTGTTTTCGCTGATCCAGCCTGTGATTTCGTGCGGCTACTTTTTTTCGCAGCCCTGCGGTGTTGCCCCTCGTTCTGGGATTCATGCAGCAGCTGGCTGACCTGGTCCATCAGCTGTCGCAGACGTTGTCGGCGCTCTTCGGACAACTGGGTTAGAGCCGTCTTCGAAGTGAGGTTGCGGGCGACCTGAATGACAAAATCGGCGTCCGTGACCTGCGCAGGTGGTTGGACCGTCTGATCCCGCTGACGTTGCCGCCCCAACTCCTGACGGAGCTCAGTGACGGTGCACCGGTGATCCTGCCAGTAGTCAATCAGATGCCGGCGCTGAGGCTCCTGGCGGGCCGACACAATGACAGAGGCATGCGAAAACGGCAGGCCGGCGTGGCGCATGGCCTCCAGGACCTCGGGTGGCCACGACAGGATTCTGAGCTTGTTTTTGCCGAACGATGTCCAGGTGCCACGGCCCAAACGCGAAAACAGTTCATTGAGGTGGTTCACCTGATCGTCGTCCGGGGTCCGTTCCAGGGCCGCGAGGCGCGCGCCCACGGCCTCACGGCCGACACCGAGGGCCTGGGCCACGAGGGTTACGGTGGCGTCAACTTCGTCGATGGCGTTCAGATCTTCACGCTGGAGGTTGGCCACCGCGGCGTGCAACCCCAGCTGGTCATCCGTAACCGTCCGGACAATGGCTGGAATGGTACTCCAGCCGAGGTGCTGGAGAGCCCGGAAACGTCGCTCGCCATCGACCAGCTGGTACTGGCCGGGCTTGGTGGGGTGCCTTCGGACCAGCACGGGATGAATCAGTCCATCGGTCGCCAGGCTGGCACTGAGATCCCGCAGGCCAGCCTCGTCGAATGATCGTCTGGGTTGGAACGGATTGGGGCTGAGGCTGGCGACTGGGAGTGGTTGCACGACCTCGTGGGCCTGTCCTTCCTGGCTCACTTCCTGCATGGTTTCAAGCAGCCCTGCCCGCTGGGGTGGACGCGGCTTAGCCATGGGTCACCCCATCCGGCAGGCCCACGGCCGCGATCAGCTCGTCGGTGACCCGCTGCACCTGCGTAACGACATCGGAGGAGGGGTCGAATAACCGGACCGGTTTTTGTGCGCGCCAGGAATCGTTCCACACGGCTCCCCGCAGCGACATCTCACTCGCGACAGGGGAGAGCTGGGCCCGGATGGTATCGAGGGTTTCGCGGTCGTGCAGTGCCCGGCGGTCGTACATAGTGGGGATGTACAGGCCGATGGAGAGGTCGGGCCGCAACCGCCGGTACATGCGCAGCGCCCGCTGAACGCCCCGAAGCCCCAAAATCCCTTTATCTTTTGTGGGTACCGGAACGATGAGCTGGTCAGCAGCCAGGGCGGCCAGCACCGCGAGGGCGCCCAGCGATGGGGGAGAGTCGATCAGCACCACGTCCTGCTGGCTTTTGAGGAGCTGGAGGTGGGTGCGCAGGGCCAGTTCCGCTCCGACCACCCCGGGCATCTGCGCTTCGGCCATGGCAAGGTCGATCATCGAGGGAATAATCCCCATCCCGTGGGCGTCTACCGGCGTGGGCAGGGGCTCATCCTCGATGACCGTGCGGTAGACCGTATCCGCCAGGTCGGTGGTGCTGACCCCCAATGCGCTGCTGAGGTTCGCCTGCGGGTCCAGGTCGATCAACAGGACCCTCAGACCGCGCGTGGACAACTCATAGCCGATGTCGCGCGTCAAGCTGGTTTTGCCCGCGCCGCCCGAATGGTTAAAAAACGTGAGAACCCTCATTGGTACACCCACTGTACGCGCACCGCGTCGCTTCGGACGTGTTGTTTGTTCGGACCGACCAGTCAGCTTATGAGGCGACTTCTGGCGCAGGCCAGGGTAAGCACGGGGAGGGGGGTCAGGTGCTGAGCCAGGGGTGCGGTGATGGGGCCGTGGCCGAGGCACGTGGTGTGGGCTGACCCGGCCCATTGCTGCTGGAGCGCCAGGCGCCCAGTTAGGTTCGGAGTCCCGGATGGTGGGCCTCAGGAACGAGGCCGGATTCGTGGACAGAAGGGCATCCGTGCCGGCCAGCGATGACGCTGGAGGCCTGTTGCTCAAAGAGGCCATCATGACCAATGTCGTTTCTGTCGATCTTGCCGTGCCGCTGTATCCGGCTCCGGGAATGCACCGGATTTGGGATGTGGTGTTGCGCGCGCAGGCGACCGTCAACACGCACCTGCAACTGCTGGCCGCAGGCCACAACATCACCCTGCTGGAAGTCGCCGGGGCAGCCCGCGAAGCGCAGGCCACTGTGCCTCTCCCAAGGTTGCCTCCTCATGACACCTATGTGCGGGTATCAGTCCCGACCACCAATGAGTACCTTGTTTCATTCCGGTCGGTCCGAGATGCGATGGGTTGGCTGGAGGTTGTTCCAGCGTCAGCCCTGGCGTGGATGGTGCGTCAGACGCTGCGGGAGTGGCGAGCGCATGTGGGAAATGAATCGGTTCGAGTTTCCGAGCTTCCCCCTCCCTGGTCCCCCTTCCGCCCTGTCGAACTGCATGTTGATCAGGGGGTGCTGCTCGTAGACGGTGCCACGATTGAGGTGGCGCGCGTAGGGAGGGTGCACGCGGATGTCCGGCTGCTGCCGGACCCCTACTGGGGAGCCTTGTGGAGTCAGCGGCAGCGGAGGCTCCTCTCGGAGCAACAGCGGCTGCATCGGGCCGAGCAGGCCTGGCTGGAGAGCGGGAATCACGAGGCGTCACGGCTGGCTCTGCGGATCCGCGCGCGGTATCAGGCCGCAGGCATCTCACTCGACGACCCAGTGGTGATTGACGCCCCACACGCAAGTGATCTAGCCGTCACGGAACGCGTCGTCATTCAGCGTGTCGAGCGACCTGGTGAATCCCATGCGTGGCAGGTGGTCTGGCGGTTCCGGGTCAGGGCACCTGCCAGTCCTCGGTGGACGATCGACGACCTGATTGGCCTGGATCCGGGATTCCAGAATGTTGTTGGGTACGCGTCAGGGACGCTGCGTGGGGTCATTAGACGGCCCACCGGTGGAGCCTGGGAGGAGCCAGAGCTTCTCCCTACGCGAGTGGTGCCAGTGAGTATGCAGGATGAGGCTCGGGCAAGAGTCGCGCACCGGCTGGCCCTGATTGAACGCATGCGTCCGGCATACGCGGAACTGCATGCCCTGGCGCTGGCACACCGGAGCGTCGTAATCGAGGACACCGACTGGGGCGCATTTCAGCGACGGCAGCAGTGGTTTGGGGAGTATGCCGCCCGCGTGGGCCTTCGCACAGCACTGGATCATCTGGTGGCGCTCGCACCCCTCCACGGCGTGACTGTGCAATACACGCGGTGCCAGTACAGCAGTTCGACCTGCTCGCGGTGCACATGGGTCGGTCGACGTGCTCGGGTGGGTGCCCGCTTTCGCTGCCCGCACTGTGGGTATACCGCTCACGCCGACATCAACGCAGCCTCAGTGCACCGGCAGCGCAGCCTGACAGGGGAGGGCCGGCAGCCATGATGCGCCAGCGTGATCTGATGTCACCAGGGGCACGGGCGTACCAGCTGGAGCGAGGTCTACCGCACGAAATACAAGTGCTGCCGCGCTTCGTGCCATTTCAACTGCGACCACGCACGTCCGGAAAACTCGGAAAAGTACCAGTTCGGTTCGCGGGTGGCTGCTGGCCGGTGGATGTCCGAGACGGACGTTACCACCTCACATTCAACGCCGCCCTTTCCCTCCTGCGGGCCGGCAGCGTTGACGGCATCGGGCTGGCGCTCGACGAGCGGATTTCTGTGGTGGATCGTTGGCCCTTATGCGTGGTTGACCTGGATGACGTGATACACGATGGCGTTCTGACCGAGTCTGCTCAACAGCTGGTTCAGACAATGGATACGTGGACAGAGGTGTCTCACAGTGGTCGAGGTCTGCACATCGTTGCTGCTGGAAAGCTGCCACCGCACGGCCGCCGCGGAAGGGTTGAGTTGATCACCACTGGGTATGTCGCCCTCACGGGTGAACGGTGGCCGGGCACCCCAACGTCAATCGAACTGCGGGAAGAGAGCCTGCGCGAACTCCAAGGACGGCAGGTGGCGGCCACGAGACTCGTTGTCTCCTCTCCCCAAAGAATCTGCGGTGGCCAGATCGACGATGACGCCGTGCTGCTTCAACTTCAACGGGCGCGCAACAGCGCGAAATTTATCGCTCTGTTCCAGGGTGATCTGCGGGCGTACAGCGGCGATGCGTCCCGCGCTGATCTGGCGTTGCTGCGGATGATCCTGTGGGCGACCTGCGACCCGGTGCAGGCGATGCGCCTGTGGCAGCGGTCGGCGCTCTACCGGCCCGCACGCTGGGCGCAACCGTGCCGGCGCAGTGGCGACTGTTGCCTGACCTACGCCGAGGCCACCCTTCAGCGCGCGATGGAGCTCTCCCGCTGACCGCACGTCTTTGCGGGGTGGCCCTGGCCACCCCGATTCAGGAGTACCCATGACAACCGCACAAACAAACACACGCCAAACCATCGCCATTGACCTGATGCCACAACAAATACAGGCGCTTCGGCAGCTGCATGCTGCTGCTGAGTTGGTTCGGCTGGCCTGCTGGCAACAAGACACCCTCGCGCGGCGGGCCGGGCTCGACGTGTCGCTGGCGGCGCTCATCGGAGGGGACCCCCATCACGACCGGACGATCACAGGGGAGCTGATGGCGCTGTCTGTCACTCGGGCAGCCGGCTGGGTCCCACTCGGCATCATCGCCGCGGCCGTTCAGGACGAGCGTGAGCGCGAAGCAGGGATGGATTACAGCATGCCGCCCTCCTCGCCCCTGATGCTCTGGGGGAACCGACTGCTGCGGGGCCTCTCCCAGGATGGGGCGTGGTTGGCCGGGGTCAAGGGCATGATCCTGGCGCCCGTAGAGCAGCTCCCAGCCGAGGTTCAGGTGGCCATCCAGAGCGACACACTGACTCCTGCGGATGGTCCTGTGGACCTGGCTGCCGCCGGCCTGACCGGCTGGGCCTGCGTTGAGGAGACTGAAGGGTCGTGGCTGCTGACCGTGGAGCTGCTGACCCCTGCTACCGGAGGTAGACGTGAATGACCCCGAATCCCGCGCCCTGTCGGTGCCGGTGGACCGCTGGCTCCTGGAGGAGCTGAAGGTACGAGCGCAGGCGATGGAGTGTTCTGTGGAGGAACTCGTGGCTGGCGTACTGGTGGCGTACGTGACGCCCCCGGCCCTCACGCTGGACCTGGAGCAACTTGGTGAAGCCATGCTGGAAGCCATCCAGGCGCCACAGGAGCATTCCGAACTGTCCATGGCGGCGGCGGCGGAGCTGCTCACCCGTCTCCAGCCGTTCCTCCCGCATGACTCAGCCACAAGGGCACTTCTGGGCGATGAGTTGATCGAGCAACTGACCGGCCTCCCCGCGAGCGCACCGACGACGGGCGAGGCAGCCGCACGTCTGGCCGCGGTCACCGGGGTATGCCAGCTTCTGACAGGGGGGTACTCCGAGGCTGGGGTGCGACGCTGGTGGACACGCGCCCGGAGGCAGTTGAACGGGGCGGCGCCGCTGGACCTGTTGACCACTGGCTGGACGCCAGACGACGCGGCGTTCCGCCGGCTGCGGACGCTGGCCGCAGCCGATGTCGAGTTCTCGGCCACCTGAAGACGGGATACACCGATCCGCCCACCAGTCAGACCCCTGACCCCAGCAGCGGTTGCATGGGTTGAAAATTCAAGGGCATTGATACAGCCATCACGGAGGCCTTGGCCGGAGACACTGGAGAGACGCTGCTGGGCTGGCCGATACAGTGTGAGCATGTTGTCCTGCCCAGATTGCTTCGACTGCCGTGCGTTCAGCGAATGTCCCTGGGACTCTGGCGGGCTGATGGGGTTGCGATGATCAGCGGGCCGGTCAAGGTACATCTACGGTCCGTCAGAATTGCTGATTTCAGGGGCCTGCGTGATGTCGAGTTGGACCTGAACCGGGGCCTGACCATCATCACGGGACTCAACGGCAGTGGGAAGACTTCGCTCATTGACGCCCTGAGCTCCTGGCCGGTTCCTGTCCGCAAACTCCAGCAGGTGATCAGCATTGCGCGCAATGGTGACGCGGCGCGAAGGTCAGCTCCGGAGCACATGAACGCTGAGCTTGACCTGTATGCCTGCGAACCAGACGTGGCCTGGGCAGGCGTACCATCCAACACACGGCGAGCGCGACTGAAAATTCAGAATACCGGGTTGATATCGGTGGAATTGGTGCCGCCTCCAGCAAGGGAGCCAAATACCTTCTCAGCCGTGACGCGGCGCACCGAATCCAGCAGCACACCAGCGGGTCCCCACGTGGGGATGGCGTTGCCTGTTGACTACCTTTGGCTGGCTTACGGCACGCAGCATGACGCTGCCCATGCCGTGGCCTTCAATGAGATGTACAGGTACCTGCCCGCCGTCGTACATATCCCCAACGGGTTGACGCTCAGCACCGGTGAGAGGGGAGCGCGCGTAGGGAACGTTGCTGACGCAGCCCTGGAGCGCATCCTCGACGCGCGGCTCGCACAGGATTCCAGGAGGTCCGCTGCGGAGTTGCGCGGCGTGGAACTCACCATCTCCGAAATGGCACGCACCTTGTGGCCCGCCGTGGACATGCAGGTGCATATCGACCTGCCGGAGGGTAGCTTTCCTGAAATTTCTGTCATTGTCGGCGGGCAGCCGGTGATGATGAATGAACTCAGCTCAGGGCAGCTGTGGGTACTCACCACCGCCATCCTGCTGGTGGCCGGGCAGGAACATGACGGCCGGCCCATGTTGGTCCTCCTGGATGAGCCAGGAAGCCATATGCACCTCTCCGCAGTGCAGACGATCCGGCAGGCCCTCCTGCGGCTTTCCGAGGTGCATCAGGTGGTGTACACGACGCACAATGATCACCTGGTCAGCCAGGCACCTCCCGGGAGTCTGCGCATTGCCCGGCGCCGCAGACAGGTCATCACCTGCGTGGCACCGTCGGACATCACGGATGAGGACTCCCTGTCCGAACTGCTGCCTCTGCTGTACGCCAAACGTCAGGAGCTGCTGGAGGTGATCAGCAAGAACGAAAACCTGCTGATCGTGGAGGGGCAGAGCGAGCACACCTACCTGACCATGATGCGCACCCTGGTTGACCCCACGGGCCAGCTCATGCCTGCGGACGTACGGGTGATTGACGCGGAAACCATCGGCATCATCGACAAGCTGGTGAAGCTTTGCCCTTTTTCATGCAACGTGACCGTCCTGATGGACAGCAACCCGGATGATCAGTCTGTACGGCGAGCGAAAGAGAAAGTTGAGGACGTGCTGGCCGCGCGTGGAAAGCACGAAATGATTCTTCACCCGACAGGCGAGCGGCAGGCGGACATTGAGGACACTTTTCAGCGGGAGGAGTTTCTCCGCCTGGCTGAGCGGGCGCTGGGGGTGCCTTTTGGCACGATAGAGGTGCCGGAGGCTGAGCGGCTGACTCCACAGCTGGACGGCTGGTTGCGTCGTCAAGGCCGCCAGGGCAAGCATGGGAGTCTGGCGCGGCCAATCGCTGCCCTTGCACGCCCGGAGGACCTCAGACGTTCGACCGAATCGTTCGAATCCCTGCTCAGGCGCATCGGGGAGGCTTTCCAGGGCGGCCAAGAACGTTTGGGTTGATCTCCAATGCTCTGACTGATCTCATTTACGCTGGACGCCGAAGGTCCGCATGCCCGCTTTTCTGGGCATGCTCACTTCACCTCCAGCCGAGCGCCGCCTTTACTGAAACCGAACAGAGCGCTGACACGATAAGCAGGTGCAACGAACTCTCATTTGGAGCGTGGTGCCGGTCATCACCACAACCGGACCATCACCCGGGCGCGAAAGGTGCTCCGGCGACCTCCGGCCCACTGCTGCATCACTGAAAAAGGAGGCCCCGCTTTCTCAGCGGGCGGCGCACACCCCAGTAGCCAGTCCAGGTCCACAGGGTGAATAACAGCAGCAGGGCGGTGCTTCTCACGGCTTTCGGCGGTTCCTGCGCCATCACGGCGAGGGCGCCGATGGCCAGGCTGAGCTGAAGAAGCGACCCGGCGCGCGTCATGCGCAACCAGGGCAGGTCGATGCCGAATCCAGTCCGGACGAGACCGACGGCGTAAATCAAAAACATGGCGGCGCCGGCGAACCATTCCAGCTGGAGACGTCAGCTATTACATCTACCGGCGGCTGGCCATCAGTGTCGGCGCCGATACCCTCACAGCAATGACCGTGGAGCGTGCGCTGGCTGCTCTGGAAGTTGAGACCACAGTGGACTGATGACATGAAAAATTGCGGCGGAGAGTGGTCTCAACTGAACATCCGGTCACTATCAGTGATGCTGGGCGGTGCAGGATCAGAGCATGACGGATTCTCCTGACCTGCCCATCGGTCAACTCGCGGCACTGACCGGCGAGACGGTCAAAGCCATCCGGTACTGGACGGACCTCGGCCTGCTCACCTCCGAGCGCCGCCCCAGTGGCTACCGGTCCTACCCAGAGGAAGCCGCCGGACAGGTGCGCTTCCTCCGCTCTGCACAGGCTGCCGGATTCAGTCTTGATGAGATCCGCCGGATCCTTACCGTTCGCCAGGATGGCCAGAAACCCTGTGCGCACGTGAAAGCAGACCTCGTAAGCCACCTGAGTAGCGTCCGAACGCAGATCGCTCAGCTTCAGGCCCTTGAAGCCCAGTTGCAGGCGAAAGTCGTGTGGGCGGAAGATCATCCGGACCCCGACTGCGACTCCGCTGGGTGTGTGTACCTGGAAGTCACCCCACAGGCTCGACTCTCCCCCTAACGGGAGACCGTACCGTGCGGACATGAGCACCCTCGACTGCTGTGCCCCCAAGCCCAGCCTCACCTTCAGCACCACGTGCCCAGCGTGCGGGACATCCGGCAAAACGGTAAAGCTGGTGACCCTCAAAGCCCTTCTTACGCCTGTGGCGCTCGCCACCCTAGATCCAGACGAGGCGTACCGTTTCTGCCCGGACGCAACCTGCGACGTGGTGTACTTCGGTTCCAAACGCGTGTACAGGCAGGCGGACGTGAAAGTCCCCGTCTTCCAGAAGAACCAGGACTTCAGGGTCCCGGTGTGCTACTGCTTCGGCCACACCCGGGCGGACCTCGATACGGCTACCCGGAACGGGCAGGCGGACACCATCCCATCCTCAATCCAGGCGCACATCAAAGCCGGACGGTGCGGGTGCGAACTGAATAACCCCCAGGGCAGCTGCTGCCTGGGGAACGTCAACCGCACGCTGAGCGCCCTGCGGGAGGCCAGCCATGCCTGAGATGACCACTCTCCCCGCGCCGCTCGCTGCCCTGCTGAACTGCTGTGAAGGGCAATCACCGGAAGCCATGCTGCGGGGATTCGTGATGTTCACGCCCACCCCGCACGTCATCCACACCCAGGCTGGGGTGCGTATCTACACCCGCTGTGCCCTCGACACCCTGCTCGCCGCGTGGATCCTCGACGAGAACATCGACATCGTCACCACGCCCCCAGGTGCGACCCAGTCCCTGGAGTTCACGGTGCGCAACGGTCAGCTGCACTCTCCTTCTGACGCTGTTCTCGCGCTGCCCACCCAGCCGGACACCCGGAGCGCCGAGAAGGTCTACCGCAGCTTCTGCCCGTACGCGCTGGCCTTCCCGAACGTGGAGGCTTACCAGGCCTGGAGTAACACTGCAACTGTTCCCACGACTCCAGTGACGTTTCAGGACGCCTACCGACTGTCCCGTGACTTCATCGGTCATCTCGCTCACCTTTCCACACTGGACGGACACGGCGGTACCCGATGCTGCTGAAGAAACCCGCCAGGAGCCTGCGCGCTTACCTGCTGCTGGGCAGCGCCCTGCTGCTGTGTCCCTGTCACCTGCCCCTCCTGCTCGGCCTCCTCGCCGGCGGGGTCGGGGGCAGCGCCGTGGCCACCTTCCTCAGCCAGAACATGACCCTCGTTCTGGTGTTCCTCACTGCCTACTTCCTCTTCGCCCTCTGGATGGGCCAGCGGCTCCTCGCCCGCAACAAAACCTGCCCCGCCCCAAACGCCAAAACTGAAGGCCGGAATGACTGCTGCTAAGGGCGGCCCGCGGAAGTATGTGATTCCTCTGCTGCGCGCCGTCGTGGTCGCCGTTCTGGCTGCTGCCCTGCTCCGTCAGCAGCAGACCCGTATGGGAACCACGGCCAGCGCCTCCGGTGGCGAGGCCGTGTCAGCCACCCTCCCCCAGCTGAGTGGGGAAACCCTACACCTCGCTGATTACCAAGGCAAGGTTCTCACCGTCAACTTCTTCGCATCCTGGTGCGCGTCGTGCTGGAACGAACTCAACGGTTTCGCGCGCGTCTCCCGCGAGTACGCCAGCAAGGGCGTGGCGGTTGTCGGCATCAGCGTGCAGAGTTCCCCGGACGACACCCGCGGCATGGTCGACAAGCTCGGCCTGACTTTCCCGGTCGTGCTCGACGCGCAGGGCACCGTATCTCAGGAACAGCTCGGCCTGCGGGGCATGCCCACCACGCTGTTCATCGACCGGCAGGGCCGCCTGCTGGAGAACCATACCGGCGAACTCAGTGAGGGGCAGCTGCGCTCGAAACTGGACGGCCTGCTGTGATCACCCTGCTCACGTACGCCTTCGCGGCTGGAACCGTCGCGGCCCTCAACCCGTGCGGGTTCGCCGTGCTGCCGGCCGTGATCTCCCGTTTTGTCACCCGGCCGGCGGGTCGCCATCCTGTGCTCGACGGCCTCGCGCTGGGGGTGTTGCTGACCCTGGGCACCCTGACCACCTTCAGCGTCCTCGGCCTAATCATCAGCGTGTTCGGAACCGGCCTCGCCAAGGTTATTCCGTACCTGAACCTGGTCCTGGGTGTGGTGCTGCTGGTCCTGGCGGTGCGCACCTTCAGCGGCCGCGCCCTGGCGCTCCACATTCCGGGCCTTCGTGCTCCGGAAGGCGAGCGTCTGTCCGAGTACTACCCGTACGGAATCGCTTACGGTCTGGCGAGCCTGGGCTGCACCCTCCCGGTGTTCCTGATGATTGTCGGGGGCGCCGCGAGCCGCGAGCCGCTCGAGCGCGTGGGCATGTTCGCCGCGTACGGCGCCGGGATGGGCGCGGTGCTGCTGACCGTCAGCCTGGCGAGCGCCTTCGGGAAGGAAGCCGTGATCGTTGGCCTGAAGAACGCCGGTCAGTACGTGAATTTCATTGGGGGCGCGGGCCTGCTGCTGGCCGGTGCGTACACGGTGTACTACCAGACCCGCTTCATCGAGCAGTTGCTCACAGGAAACGCGACGCTGCTGCCGATCCTGACTGGTTTCATGGCCTTGGTCGTGACAGCCATGATTGCGAGAGTGTTGTACCTGAACGAACAACGCGGAATGGGATCAGGTGGAGTGGTCACGAGTGAATCCTGACCCACACCCTTCAACCCCACCGAACGTGCTTCACCCCAAGGAGGTCCGTATGCCGGACAGCGTGAACAACAGCACGCAGCCTGACGTGAGCAAGCTTGAAGCCACCCGTGACCAGGCGACATCCGACGCGGTCGCCCGCCCTGGTGATCCCGCAGGGGAGGCGCAAGCGTCCCCGCAGGACAAGGCAGCCACAGGGTCAGGCAACCACTACGACGTTATCGTGCTGGGCGGCGGGATGGCCGGCGTCCCGCTCGCGCACCGCCTCGCCTACAAAGGCCTCCGCACGGCGCTGATCGAACGGGCAGAGCTGGGAGGCACCTGCCTGAACCGCGGCTGCATCCCCACAAAGACCATGATCGCCAGCGCCCGCGTGGCGCACCAGGCGTACCTCAGCGAGCAGTGGGGCGTGGAAACTAGCGAGGTGCGCGTGAACCTCGGCCGGGTCGTGGACCGCAAGGATGAACTGGTCCGCAGCGTCCGCAGTGGCTCCGAACGGAACGTCGCGCAGAACCCGAACGTCATTCTGATGCGCGGGGAGGCGCGCTTCACCGGGGAGCGCCAGCTGGTCGTGAACGGTGAGGAGATCACCGCGGACAAGGTGTTCATCGCGGTCGGAACACGCAACAGCGTTCCGCCCATCGAGGGCCTGGAGGCGGTGCCGTTCCTGGATTCCACGAGTGCCATGGAACTCCGCGAGATTCCCCCGCATCTGGTGATTGTCGGCGGCGGGTACATCGGGGTGGAGTTCGCGCAGATGTACCGCCGCTTTGGCAGCCAGGTGACCATCCTGCAAGGCGCTCCGTTCCTGCTGGCCAGTGAGGACGAGGACATCACCACCGTGTTGAAAAAAGCCCTGGAAGCCGAGGGCATCGACGTGATCGTGAACGCCCGCGTCACACGGGTGGAAGGCAGCGAAGGGAACGTGCAGGTCACCGCCACGGTCGATGGCGAGGACCGCGCTTTCGCCGGCACCCACCTGATGATCGCCGCGGGCCGCGTGCCGAACACGGACGGGTTGGGTCTGGAGCACACCGGCGTGCAGCTAGACGCCCGCGGTTTTATTCAGATCAACGACCGCCTCGAGACGACCGCGCCGGGCGTCTGGGCGATGGGGGACGTGCGGGGCGGACCGATGTTCACCCATACCGCCCGGGATGACTCGCGCATCCTCTACCAGAACGTCATCAAGAACGCGGACCTCAGCATCAAGGATCGGGTCGTGCCGTGGGGCGTATTCACTGAGCCGCAGCTGGGACGGGTGGGCCTGTCCGAACGGGAGGCCCGTCAGGCTGGCTTCAAACTGAAGGTCGGGAAGTACGACGCGCACAAGGTCGCCAAGGCCCGCGCGATCGGCGAGACCCGCGGCCTGATCAAAGTCATCGCGGACGCCGACACGGACCGCATCCTGGGCGCCTCTGTCCTGATGGCGGACGGCGCGGAACTGGTGCATGAATTCGTGACTGCCGTCCAGCTCGGCGCGCGGTACACCGACTTGCAGGACATGATCCACATCCACCCGACGCTCGCGGAAGGCCTGAACAACGCGCTGGGCGGCGTACATTACGAAGAAGGGTTGGAATGAACCGAGAGACAGACCTCAGCAAGCGGCTCCTGTGGCTGGTCTGCGTGGTCTGCTGCCTCGGCATGTGCCTCATTCCCACGCGCCGGCCGCCGGCGGAGCCACCACCCAGGTGAACGCCGCTGTCCGGGCGGGCGCGGCGGGCCTGGCGCTGGCCATCACCAGCGTACCGTTCGCCTGGTCGTGGCTGGTGCCGCTGCCCCTCGCGTTGCTGTTCCACGAACTCAGCCGGGCCCAGTCCAGACGAACAGCAGCGTGGCTCGCGTTCGTGGCGGGAACAGTGTTCTTCGCGGTGCATCTCGCGTGGCTCTTCACGTCCTTCACCCGCCTGTTCGGTCCGCTGGGCGGCGCACTGACCCTGCTGGTGGTGCCGTTGATCGCGCTGAGCTGGGCGCTGGTCGCGTTCCTCGCCTTCCACCGGTCCACCGGGCGGACACTCGCCGCGTTGCCGGTCGTGTGGGTGCTGGGCGAGGCGGCCCGGACGCTGGGTTCCCTCGCATTTCCCTGGGGGGCCGTCGGGTACGCGTGGCTGCCCACGCCTGTCGTGCAGGCCGCGGACCTGGGTGGCCTGAACCTGCTCAGCCTGCTGGTGACAGGCACGGCCGCCGCGCTGGTGGCAGGCTACCGGGGGCAGCGTCTGCCGCTCGTGGGCATGCTGGGAGTGCTGGGTGGCCTGACGGTCTACGGCCTGACCCGCCCGGCGCTGCCCCCACCGGACCGCACGGCCGTGATGGTGCAGGGGGCCGTGCCCCCCCTCGACAAGGCCGTGCAGCGCCAGGGAACAGAACTGGACCTGCACCTCACCCTGACCCGGCAGGGGCTGGCAGGCGAGCCGGCCGACCTGATTGTCTGGCCAGAAAGTGCGTCACCTCGGTCACCTGCTGACCCTGGAACGCGAGCCGCACTGGCGAGCCTGCCTGAGCCTGTGGTCACCGGCGCTCCCACCTCGGGAGTGGGGAGGTACTGGAACAGCGCGTACGCCTTTGACGGCGGCGTGACAGGCCGGTACGACAAGGTGCACCCGGTGCCGTTCGGGGAGTTCCTGCCGTGGCGGCAGACGCTGGCGTTCGCGTACACCCCGGTGCTCGGCGCGCTGGGCCTCTCAGGTCTGACGGGCGTGACCCCGGGGACCACGTACCAGCCCCTGCCCCTCCGTCACCTGCGGGTCGGGGCGTACATCTCGTACGAGTCGGTGTTCGCGCAGGCCGCGCGGACGTTGACCGCGAATGGCGCGCAGGTCCTCGCGCACCTCTCCAACGACGCGTGGTTCGAGGGCACGGTCGGGAAGGCGCAGCATTTCCAGATGGGTCGCCTGCGGGCCATCGAAACCGGCCGGTATGTGCTGCGAGCAAGTAACACCGGCATCAGCGGCGTGATTGATCCCCTCGGCCGCGTTACCTTCCAGCTTCCGGACGGGGAACGCGCGGCAGGGCGAGCCGCGTTCGCCCTGCGGACGGGACTGACGACGTTCGTCCGCTGGGGGGACTGGCCGGTGTTGGTGGCTGCGCTTCTCTGGGCTGGGCTCGCTTGTTCCGGATACCTTTTGAATACAGGAGGCAGATATGACCAGCGAACTGCACCATGAACGCAGGAAGAGCCGGAAGGCCCGTGAGAACACCAGCGGACAGCCGAGGCCGGAGGCCTGCACATGACCCGGCCGCGTTTCATCGTGATTGGCGCGGACGCGGCAGGCATGAGTGCCGCCAGTGAAGCCCGGCGGGTGAACCCACACCTGGAGATCATCGCGTTCGACAAGGGCAACTTCGTGTCGTACAGCCAGTGCGGCATGCCGTATTGGCTGGGCGGCGTGGTGGAGCGGCGTGAGCAGCTGATGGCCCGCAGCGTGGAGGGGTTTGCCCGTCGGGATATTCATGTGCATGTGCGGCACGAGGTGGTGGGCATCGACACGCCGCGGCAGACGGTGCGCGTGCGGGATCTGGAAGGCGGTCGGGAGTTCGACGAGCCGTACGACCGGTTGCTGATCGCAACGGGGGCTTCACCGGTGGAGTTTCCCCTGCCCGGGCGCGATCTGGAGGGGATCTTCTACCTGGATGTGCTGGAGGATGCCATCCGCATCGACGCGTACCTTAGAGAGCAGCAGCCCCGGTGTGCCGTGGTGGTGGGTGGTGGGTACGTCGGGCTGGAGATGGCAGAGAACCTGACGCGGCGCGGACTGAAGGTGGCGCTGGTGCAGCGCGGGGATCAGGTGTTCCACGCGGTGGATCTGGAACTCGCGCAGGTGCTGCACGCGGAACTCGAACGGCATGGCGTGGACCTCAGCCTGGGGGAAGGGATCCTTCAGGCCTGCGGCGGGCAGGACGGCCGAGTTCAGGAAGTGCAGACGAATCTGGGGAACCTGGACGCGGACCTGGTGATTCTCGCTACGGGGGTGCGGCCGAACGTGGACCTCAGCACTGCGGCAGGGATTCCATTCGGACCGACCGGCGCCATCGCGGTGGATGAACAGATGGAGACGAGCGTGCGCGGGGTGTTCGCGGCGGGGGATTGCGCGGAGCACTTCCACCGGGTGTTGAGAAAGCCGGTGTGGATTCCGCTGGGGACTACGGCGAACAAGCAGGGCCGGGTGGTGGGCCGGAACGCGGCGGGCGGGCAGGCGAAGTTTGCCGGGATTGTGGCGACGGCTGTCGCGCAGGTGTTCAGCCTGGGGGTGGCGCGCACCGGACTGAACGAGTGGGAGGCCAAGGCTGCTGGGTTCGAAGTTGAAACCGTGCTGCTCGAGTCCACGGATCAAGCGGGGTACATGCCGGACGCGGAGGGCCTGACGGTGAAGCTGGTGGTGGAGATGCGGACTGGGCGTCTCCTGGGCGGGCAGGCCGTGGGAAAACGCGGGGCGGACAAGCGCGTGGATGTGCTGGCGACCGCCCTGTACGCAAGCCTGACGGTGACGCAACTGGAGGAACTGGACCTGGCGTATGCGCCGCCGTTCAACAGCGTCTGGGATCCCGTGCAGGCAGCGGCGACGCGCGTCCGGCGCCACGGCCCTGCTCAGTCCTCCAGCTGATGGGGCTTGTATTCCTGTGATGAGGAGGTGTTGCTTACCACCAATTAAGCGACAGCCTTGAAAGAGGGCCTGGGTGCAGGTTGTGGCAGCCGAAGGTGAGCGAGATGAGAGCCCTGACCATCTTGTAAAGGTCCATGATCGGACGTTAAAGGACCTTTACAATGCTCATATGGCTACCCGACGCCTCACCCCCGGCACCCCCGTTGTGACTTACATCCGCGTGAGTGACCTGAAACAGGGGAGAAGCGGCCTCGGCCTCGACGCGCAACACACGGCTGTGAACGCCTTCGTTCGGAGCTACGACCTCACGATCATTGACGAGTACCGCGAAATTGAAACGGGCACCAATAAACGCACGCGCCCCCAACTCCAAAAAGCGCTCGAGCGCACACACCAGGGAGGCGCTGTCCTGCTCATTGCCAAGCTCGACAGGCTCGCGAGAAACGTGCATTTCGTATCCGGATTGATGGAGTCCCGCGTGCCCTTCGTGGCGGTGGACATGCCCGACGTAGATGATCTGACGATTCACATCCTGGCAGCCGTTGCGGAACAGGAAGCCAAAATGATCAGCCGCCGCACCAAGGACGCTCTCCGGGCGGCCAAAGCCCGTGGCAAGGTGCTCGGCCGGCCAGAAAACCTGACGGTGGAGGCCAGGCGGCGGGGAGCACAGCGGCGGTTCCAGGGCGCGGTCGACGCATACGCGCCGGTGGCGGGGTACATCGCGCTGATGCGGCGCAATGGAGAGACGTTGCGCGCCATCGCTGAGGTGCTCAATTCCGAAGGGAAACGCACCTGTCAGGGAAAGCGTTGGACTGCGGTTCAGGTCAGAAATGTACTGCTCCGGCATACCTCGTGATTTCACTGGTGTAAAGGAAGGTGAGCACGGGGAGGGGGAGAGCTGGGCCTTCCGCCTGGGCCCTGGGCATCACGCCCCGCCCGCTGAATTACATCGAACAGGTATTAGATGTAATTCAAAACGGGCACGCTGGGTCCCATGTGGTGGGGCCCGACGTTGGCTATGTCACTCACTGGGAAAGCTCGTGAGGTCCCATGCACCTCTCGTACTGCTTTCAGTCTGACCAGACCCCGCGCCTTGCAATCTGATGACGACTCACTCAGATTTTCTACTTCAGAGCAATTTTCATTACAGCAGACATTTTGCAGTTGAGGCAGAATCAAATGGAAGGCCAACCACACAGGGAGGCCATAAGGGGCACAAAGTGCTGAACACACGGCTGGGAGGCCGGAGTGCGTAGTGCGCCCCGCGAATCAAACACCCATGATCAGCGCTCGCAATTCATCCTTGCGTGCGTGAAGGAGACCTATGACACGAAGAGGGGCCCAGAGCAGTGGAACTGCTGAAGCGCTGTGGCCGCCGGTCCCTGCTCCCAACCTGCCTGCACGGCGCCATCCGGTCACTGATCCGCATTGTGTTTGCGGTTCCCGACATCGGCCCGGGTCTGTCCACCGAGACGCCCGGAACAAAACTCTGCGGAGCGTGCTGGGGCACATGATCGCTTCAGCCACCCCAGCAGCATTCACAAGGAGCACGTCATGATTACGATCAAACGCGGCAGCGAGCACCTGAACACGCCAGGATCTTGCGTTATCGTGGGTGACTACAAGCAGTACGAGTTCCCTCACGAAACCCGGCCGAACGCTTGGCATCTGCGGTACGGGCAGATGGTTTATACCCTGACCACTTGCGGTTATGGCCCTCAGTGGTTCGTGCCCGCGCGCACCGCCTTTTCTGCTCACCTGACGAATTCGATCGGGGGGCAGGGCGCATACGCCGACTTCCCAGCCGCTGGTGAGGCTCTTCAGGACGCCATTGCTGCCGCAGTTGCTTACGTGGAGGCGT
The DNA here is from genome assembly GCF_014647655.1 of Deinococcus malanensis. Taxonomy (NCBI): domain Bacteria; kingdom Thermotogati; phylum Deinococcota; class Deinococci; order Deinococcales; family Deinococcaceae; genus Deinococcus; species Deinococcus malanensis. The sequence goes on along the minus strand of NZ_BMPP01000019.1, from coordinate 40,619 downwards.
GCGAAGCCAGCCACTTCCAGCTGACCGTGGACGGCAAACCCTGGTTCAATCAGGAGTTCATGACGCTGAGCGCTGCGCAGGCGGCGGCGGATGCGTTGGCGCGCAACATGTCGTCCTATGAGTGGATCGGGGTGGTGCGCATGGTTGACGGGAGGCAGGTGTACGAGCTCAGTCGATGAACCTGTCCCAGATTTGAGGTGACGCCTCGACCCTGAACGTCTTCCCCGGCCCCGCCCACGCGGGGCTGTTTCAGTCCCGGCCCAGACGGAACCGTCTAAGGCGTTTTTTCATCAGAACTGGTGACGAACAGCTCGCCTTCCCATCAGCGACACCTGTTCGCAGCCGGGTTTTGGCCTGTTCATGAACTGGAATACCGGAATCTCTCACGAGGAAAAAACAGCCTGGCCCAGCGCGAAATCGTGATGTCATGAATCCACGCAATGACCCTGCACATCCTCTCTGCCAACCTCACCCTGATCCACCAGGAACTCGCCCGCGCCGGCGCACGCCCCCCGGCTGCTACACCCCGCTTGGTCGATACCCCCGGTTGGTTCCACAACACCTGCGACGAGGCGGCGACCTCGGTGACTACGCACGCTACCCATACGGAACAGCTGTGCGGCCGCTGCGGCTACCGCGCGTTTCATAGCCATGAGGGCGACCTCCTTGGCCATCACGGCGCAAACGGCCTGATCGTCCTGCGGCGTCCGGATCATGACGGCGACATCATACTCACTGATTTTCCTGACTGGCTCGCGTACCGTTACGTCCTCTCTCAACTGAGGCCAACGGTGGACGGCCCATACAGCCTGGTGGTGCTCAGTGAGCCACTGGCAACACGAAACGAGTTTGCTTTCAGCGTTCTCCGTGGTCGACTGGACGGCATGGAGGACACCACCCTCCGAACGTACCTGTCCACGTCCCGGCGGCTAATGGAACACGCGTGGGCCGACTGGCGGTGCGCCGTGTTCGACCGCCTCGCCCTGCCATTGCCACGGCCGCCGCGTGCGCCTCAGCTTTCGGACCAGCGCTGCACCGAGACCGGCACCCTGGATGACGGCCGCGAGTACACCCTTCACGCATACACGTGGTGCGATCCCCACAGGCCGCAGATCAGCGTGGAGATTAGCGGCGACCTGCACCATTGGCTCACGCACGACTGACCTTATTAGCTGGAATGGACCCTGTCCCACGTTGCCAGCTCACTGATGGTCGCGACGGCCGTGAATATCACTGCGATGGCGTGGCCCGGCCGGAACATCGACAAGAGAGTGGGGGTGGGGCACCTCACCCCGCACACAGCGGCCGGTTCATTGCCGCGTAGCTTTGGTGCACGGGCCGGTGCTCATCAGGGAGGTGAGCACGGGGAGAAGACATGGGCACGTATGCCCTTGTGGATTCATGCGAACCCTACCGGGGACCGATGACCCGGTCCTTGGCCCACGCCCTGGCGCCGGAGATTCAAGTGCTGAGCGTGTCGCCCGGCTGGGTAGACGGCGAGTATGCTGGCCAACCTGATTGCGGCGCAGGCGACGTGCACGCTGCTGGGCCGGATTGCCCGCCTCAGGAGGTGGCGCGCCGTCCTGGCTGCGGCGACGCACCTGACATTCGCCATCCCTGCCTGCAAGGTGGTGATGCGGCTGACCCATCAGTCTGCCGAGGGTACCTCCCCGGGTGCGCGACCTCGAGAGAGGGACGACAGGCTGACGGCGAGCACGGACAGCAGTAGGAGGGCGACCACGGGGGTCAGGACCGCCCAGGGTGCCCGTTCCAGGTAAGGCAGACCTTCTGCGAGAACGAGACCCCATTCGGGCGCGGGGGGTCTGGAACCCAGCCCCAGGAACCCCAGGGCAGCCAGGGACAGGGCAATCCCCGGCAGGCGCAGCAGGGCATGGCGCAGCACGGGACCCATCACGGCGGGCAGCACCAGGTGGGTCAGTTGCCGGACCGGGCCCACACCGAGCATCGGGGCAAGGCGGACGTGGGGCTGCGCCTGCACGTCCGCGGTCAGGGCGGCGGTGTGCGCGGCCAGCGGGGCCCACGCCACGGCCGCCACAGCGAGGACCGCGCCGCTCGCACTGGGACCGACCAGTGCGGTCACCAGCAGGCCAACCAGGACGGGTGGCAGGGCATTGGCAACCTCAATCAAGCCGATGGTGATCCGGGAGGCGAGACCCAGAACTACGCCCATGACGAGCGACAGCCCCACCACCAGGAAGGCCAGGCCGGCAGTGGATATGGCCCCGTGAGCGACCCGAGCCAGCACGTCCCGGCCCGTGCCGTCCGCGCCCAGGGGCAGGCCGGGCATGGGGAATTGCAGGCGGTCAAACGCTGACGTGTAGGGATCGCGGGGCAGGCCGACCATCACCAGGAGCAGCAGCAGCGCGGCCGCGGTTCCTGGCAGGAGCCATGCGTGGCGGGGGATGGGGGCGTCCTCGCGCGCGGGCACGGGCAGGCTGCCCAGTCGCAGGGCGCGGCCCAGGAGCAGGAGCCGCCCGGCCTGCGCCACACTGCCGAACGTCACTGCCAGCAGCAGCAACAGCAGGACACCGGTCTGCAAGGCGGGCAGGTCCTGGGCGACCGCCGCGTTGAGGGTGGCCCGGCCCACCCCGGGAATGGCGAACACCTGCTCGACCGCCACCGCCCCGCCCGTCAGGCCCACCATCACCAGGCCCAGCTGCGGAAGGAGGCCAGGCGCGGCGCGGCGCAGGACTGCCGCGGCGATCTGCGCCCGGGAGAAGCCCGCGACCACCCACGTGGCCACCCAGCGTTCACGGAACGCGGCTTGAAGGCCATCCGTGAACAGCCGGCCCAGGTACCCGCCAGCCGGAACCCCCAGCGCCAGCGTAGGCAGGACCGCGTACTCGATACCGCGCCACCCATAGGCAGGAAACCAGTTGAGACCCACCGCGAACACCACCAGCAGGAGCGACGCGAGCAGAAACTCCGGCAGGGCCGTCATCGTCACGCCGCCCACGCCGCCGGAACGTCGCACCCGGCCGTTCAGGCCGGCCTGGAGGGTGGGGAGGCACACCAGGAGGGTGATGACCAGGGCCACCATCAAGGCGAACGTCATCAGGGTGAGGGAGGTGCCCAGGGCTGTCAGCAGCCCGGGCAGCACCGGCGCCCCGGAGATCCATGACGTGCCGGGATCCCCATGCAGCCAGCCCTGGACGTAGCGCCCAAGCTGCTCGGCCGGGCCGAGATCAAGGCCCAGCTGGATGCGGATGGCGTTCAGGGCTTCAGGGGTCGCGTCCTGCTCCCCGGACCGGGCGCGGAGGATGCTGAGCGCGGGGTCACGCCCGGACAACCATGGCAGCAGCCCTACCAGGATCAGCAGCGCGAGGACTGTAACCACCCGGGACACCGTCGGGAGGAAGGTTGGTCCCGTCTCCAGGAGGGAGCGGCTATTCATCGGCCGAAAGGCTCGTCTGTCCGGTCAGCAGGCGCCGCTCGCGCGGGTCACGTTCGGCCGCGTCGACGCGTGCGGCCTCCCCCTGAATCACGCGTTCATGCAGCAGCGGAACGGCGGCATTGGTGCGTAGGATGGCGGCCTCCGCGGCCATGATGGCTGCACGCCGGTCCGGTCCGGGAAGGGCAGCCGCGGCGCGTTTCAGGGCGGCCTCCACGGCCGGGTCGCACAATTGCGCGATGTTGAAGGAGCCGGCGCAGGAGAAGTCGCTGGTCATGTATGCCACGGGATCCCCGGAGTCGAGCACCGTGGCCCGCGAGAGGATGAACGCGTCAAACCAGCCGGCCAGCGCGTCCGCTTCGATCTGCGCGTACTGCCGGACGTCCTGCCTGACGGTGAACCCGGCCTGGGTCAGCTGTTGCGCGAGCAGGACGGCGACTTCCGGGAGTTCGGCGCGGTCCGAGAAGGTGGCCAGCGTGATCTCTTCGCCCTGTGGAACGGCGCGGACTGTGGGAGATTTAACTGGAGTGCGGAGGGTTGCAGCCCACGGCAGGGCCGGTCCCAGCAGGCCCTGGGCGACGTCCGCACGTCCCTCGTACACGGTGTTGACCAGCGAGGTGCGGTTCACGGCGTCCCGGATGGCCGCCCGGAGGGATGCGTCTTTGAGGGGTCCGGTGGTGGTGTTCAAATAGAGCGTGTTCGTGCGGGGCATGGGCACTTCATGCACCAGCGCGGGAGGCAGCAGGGCCACCTGCGAGACGGGAAGGGCTTCCACCACATCGGCGGTTCCGGTGCGCAGGGCCGCGGCGCGGGCGGTTCCGTCCGGCACGTAGTCCGCGTCGATGCCGGCCACCCGGGCTTGCTCACCCCAGTAGCGGTCGAACCGGTCGAGGTGCGCGCTGGTGGTGCCCTGGATGTCAGTCAGCACGAACGGTCCCGTGCCGGCCCCGGTGGGGTTGACCTGACCGTCCGGCCCGTAGGCTTTGCGGGCCAGGATGGCCAGCTGAGGGCTGGACAGGCGGTTGGGCAGCAGGGGATCGGGAAGCTGGGTGCGGACCAGGACCGCGTGCGGTCCGGTCTCTTCTGCCTTCAGGGTGACCCCATCGAGAATGCGGGGTTTGGGCACGGCGCGGGTCGCGGCCGTGAGCGCGTGAACGACCTGGTCCGCGGTCAGGGGCGTGCCGTCGTGAAACTGAACTTTCGGGCGCAGGACGAAGCGCCAGGTCGTGGCGTTCAGGCGGGTCCAGGCGGTGGCGAGGAGCGGTTGAGGGTCCCCGTCTGCATCCAGCTGAACCAGGGTCTCGGCGGTGCTCCAGCGGGACAGTTTGAACGCGTCGTCGGAAAGCGGGCTGAGTCCGGCGCGGGGCGGTTGCAGCATGACGACCCGCAGGCGGTCCCCCGCGCCTGACTGGTCAGCCTGGAAGCAGCTGGTGAGAAGGACCACCAGGGCGAAGGGAAGAGTGGCGGTAAAGCGGGCACGGGGGGTGGTCATCAGGACTCCTGGAGGCAGCAGGGAAGCCGCAGGCAGCGTTGGCCCGGCAGGCTGGAGGGTTCAGGGGGCGGTCAGAAGCCCCTGGAACAGGGCGGGGGGGTGCGCGGCGTCCAGCAGTTGCGCGGTGCAGGGGTGCTGCGGGTTCTGGAGCAGGCTGGCCGTGGGCTGGTCCTCGACCAGTTCGCCCTGGTGCATGACCAGGGTCCGTTCGCAGGTGCGGGCGACGACACTCAGGTCATGGGTCACGAGCAGCAGGCCCATGCCCATCTCCCGCGAGAGGCGGGTGAGGACGTCGAGCACCTGGACCTGGAGGGGCAGGTCAAGGCCACTGACGGGTTCGTCGGCCAGCAGGTAAGCCGGCCGGATGGCCGTGGCCCGGGCGATGGCGACCCGCTGCGCCTGACCGCCGGACAGGATGCCGGGGCGGCAGCGAAGGAAGCGGGTGGACAGGCCGACCTGCTCGAGGGTGTCGCGGGTGCGCTCGTGATGGTCGCAGGGCACCTGCAACTGCTGCAAGGGTTCCATCAGGAGCGCTTCTACGGTCCGGCGGGGGTCGAGGGTGGACACGGGATCCTGAGGGATGAACTGCACGGCCCGGCGGTACCAGCGCAGGGCTGCGACGGAAGCCGGGCGAACGGGGCGGTCCTGGCAGGTGACCTGCCCGGCGTCTGGCCGGTCGAGGGCCAGCAGGGCACGCAGCAGCGTCGTTTTTCCGGATCCGGACCGGCCGACCAGGCCGACCCGTTCTCCAGGAAACAAGGCCAGGCTGAGGTCGGTCAGGAGTGGCTGGCGTTCTGGCGCGCGCCACGGGAAGGCGCAGGGTAAGGTGACGCTGCGGGACAGCCGCTGGGCACGGAGGAAGGACCCGTCCTGGTTGACCGTGGGGGCGGCACTCACGCGGGGACGGCGCGCTGGACGGACCGGACGGGAAGCGTGCGTGTGGCGGCCACACTCAGGGTCACCATCTCGCGGGTGAGGGGGTGCTGGGGGGTGGCCAGGAGGTCCGGCAGCGGGCCGCGTTCGACGATGGTGCCGCGGTCCATGACGAGCGCGCGGGTGCACACGTGCGCGGCGGCGGTCAGGTCATGCGTGATGAACAGCAGGGCGGGGGCGGCGGGGTGTCCGGTGTGCTGGCGCAGGAGGTCCAGCGTGCGGGCTTGGGTGATGGTGTCGAGCGCGGTGGTGGGTTCATCGGCGATCAGGAGCGGGGTGCGGCACGCGAAGGCCAGGGCCAGGCAGATGCGTTGCCGCTGGCCGCCGGAAAGTTCAGCCGGGGAGCGCCGCAGGAGGGAGTGAGGGTCAGGGAGATGCAGACGTTCGAGAAGTTCGGCGGCCGCCTGCCGTGCGGCGCGGGTGGACAGGCCCTGCTGCTGGAAGGGGCGCTGCAACTGCGCGCCAATAGAGACCAGGGGATTCAGGGCGGTGAAGGTGTCCTGGGCAACATAGGACAGGCGGGTGGCAGGTGCTCGCCGGGCGGCGGGGATGGTGCTCACGTCATGATTCAGGACCGTGATGTGGCCGTGCGCGGCGGCAGTAGCAGGAAGCAGGCCGAGGACTGCACGGGCGGTCAGGGATTTGCCGGAGCCCGAGGGGCCCAGCAGGCAGACGCGTTCACCGGGATACAGGTCGAAGGTGACGTTGTGGACGACCGGCCGCTGGTGGAAGGAGAGACGCAGGTCTCGGACGGAGAGGACAGGACTGGCCGACAACATGATAACAAAATATCATTATCATGCTATGGCGTTCAAGTTCAAGACACCGGCAGGGTGAGATGGCGGCAGATCACTTCGGCGAGGTTGCAGGTCCCGGCACACTCGGTCACCGACGGCATGCAGGACTGAGCCCGCCGGGATCTGCTCGACCACCAGCCGGAACAGGCGCCCGGTGTCCAGCACAAGCACTGTGGGCTGACCGGACCCAAAGGGCAGCATCCACGACGACTCAGACCTTCGCTTCCACGCGGCCGGTGCCGGGAATGCCCCGCAGGACCCCCAGGATCAGCAGCGTGCCAGCCACCGACAGCAGCGCGCCCATCAGGTACGCCGCGCCGGGGAACCCCCAGTCGAGGCCGGCCGCGTACACGGTGGTCGCCAGGATGGGTCCAACCACGGCCACGAGGCTGTTCAGGCTGGTGATGGCCCCCTGCACGCGGCCCTGCTCCGTCTCGCTGACCTGCCGTGAGATCAGGCCCTGAATGGCGGGATTCGTGAGGCCCCCGAGGGCACCGACAACCAGGGAGGCGTACAGCAGCGCGCCATTGCGTGCCACGCTCAGGACCAGAAATTCCAGGATGGACGCCACCAGCCCGGTCATGATGGTGCGCCGGTCCCCGAAACGAGCGATGAACGGCCCGATCAGGCCGCCCTGCACCGCCGCGGTCAGCAGTCCGAAGAACGCCAGCGCCAGACCGTTCTGCCCGGGACTCCAGCTCAGGACCTTCTCGGTGTACAGCACCCAGGTGCTGAAGATCACCTGTCCCGCCAGGCCCAGCAGCACAAAGGTCAGCGCCAGGCTGCGCAGGATCGGGTACTCACCCAGCGCCCGCAGGGGCAGCAGCGGGTTGAGGTCGCTGCGTTTCATGCCCTTCCCACGCGCACTCGCCGGAAGAGACTCAGGCAGGACGAACAGGCCGTACAGCACGTTCAGTCCTGTCAGGGCTGCTGCCACCAGGAACGGCACCCGCAGGCCGTACTCGCCCAGCAGACCACCCAGGGCCGGCCCAAGGATGAACCCCACGCCGAAGGTGGCGCCCAGCAGTCCAAAATTCTTGGCGCGCTGCTCAGGCGGCGACACGTCAGCGATGTAGGCGTTCGCCACTGTCAGGCTCGCTCCCGTGATGCCGGCCAGAATCCGTCCCACGAACAGCCACGCCAGGTTCGGCGCGAACGCCAGCAGCAGGTAATTGAGTCCCATCCCCGTCAGGGCGAGCAGCAGAACCGGACGCCGGCCGAAGCGGTCACTCAGGGCGCCCAGGATCGGCGCGAAGATGAACTGCATCACCGCGTACGCGGCCGTCAGCAGCCCGATGGTGCGGGTGCCTGCCACTTCCGATCCTGCGAGTTCTTTGACCAGTCCCGGCAGGACCGGAATGATCAGTCCGATGCCGATGATGTCGATCAGGGCGGTGAGCAGGATGAAGATCAGGGCGGCAGGACGGGAACGCATCAGGCATGATCATACATACCGGTCAGACGGTAGGTAAAAAACTGCCTTGGATCGCCGGTTGATTATCAGCCGCTGGTTTCTCCAGAGGTCAAACCGACTGGTCTGCCGGTGTGGCCCGGCGGTCAACAGCATGTACGGTACGCTCCAGCCTGCCCGTTCGCAGGATCTCCTGAAACAAGACCCGGCTATTCAGTTCGGTCAGTTCACTGTTCATAAGGGCTACGATGCGCTGTACGGTGGACCACCATTCCCTGGAGCGTGACCCCTCTTCGAGCTTTCTTCTCTCCTTGCGGTCCCATGGCACAGCGCATTTTGCACAGGCTCAACTCGAACGACGAAAGGACGCACAGGCTCCGTCCGTTATGGGGCCCTTCCGTGCTGGTGCCTGCGTTCCGGGTCGTGGCAGCCTGGCATAGCCGACTCATACATCAGGGAACCACGAAGGTCACGTGCCGCCCTCCAGATTCACCGTTGTCGGGGGCAGGACCGTCGTTCTCCAAGCACTGGTGTGTTTGGCCGCAGTGAAGGAGTGGATGCCCGCTTACCGTTGGTGAACGATGGCTTCCCCCTTGGCACAGGCTGAGATTCTCGTGAGCGGAGGGGGGACAGCAGTCCAGTGTTGAAATTCTTCTTGGAAGGCAGGAGCGTGGTGACAGGGGGAGTGGCGTAGGTCTGAACGTCACTCTTTACAAACCGTCCAGTCGGTATGTATGATTGAGTGATGCCCAGGACCAAAGCCCCCGAACTCACCCGCGCTGCCCTGCTCGACGCCGCGAGCCGTGTGCTCCGCACGCGCGGCGCGACCCTCTCCCTGGACGCTGTTGCCCAGGCGGCCGGGGTGAGTAAAGGCGGCCTGCTGCACCACTACCCGTCCAAGGAACAGTTACTGCAAGCCCTGGCGTACGCCCTGATTGAGGAATTCCACACCCGTCTCCAGGCCGCCCACGCCCATGAGATCGCCCTGCACGGTGACGCCCCCGGAGCCTGGCTCAGGGCCTACATCGAACTCTCCTTCGTTCAGGACGACGAAATCGAGGCCCTGACAGCAGCCCTGGCCCCACTCGCGACCCTTCCCGACCTGCTCCGCGGGTTGCAGGAAGCACAACGCTTCCTCATCGACGAAACCGAAGCCGACGGCCTGCCGCCCGGACGCGCCCATGCCATCCGCCTGGCCTGCGACGGCCTCTGGGCCGGCCGGAATTCAGGCCTGCCTGATCTCAATCACGCCCAACGCACGGCCCTGAAAGAGGAGTTGCAGTCATGGACCCGGCCCTGAGCACAACCCCACCAGCGTCCCCTCTCCTGCACCACCCTCCAGATCCTGGACCAGGGTGGGAACGCCGCTTCTGGGCCATCTTCGGCGGTCAGGCCCTCTCGATGATCGGTTCGGCCCTTACCCAGTTCGTGCTGATCTGGTGGATCACCGACACCACCGGCAGCGCGAGCGCGCTGGCCACCGCAGGCATGGCCGCCCTCCTGCCCCAGGCGCTGCTCGGCCCACTGGGAGGCACCCTCGCCGACCGGTACAGCCGCCGCTTCCTGATGATCACCGCAGACCTCATCAGCGCCCTGTGCATGCTGGTACTGATCACCCTGTTCCTCACCGAGCGGGTCGAGCTGTGGCACGTGTACGTCATGATGTTCATCCGCAGCGCCATGCAGGCCTTCCAGGGACCAGCCGCCGCTGCCAGCACAGCCATGCTGGTCCCAGGCTCGTTTCTGCCCCGTGCCGCCGGCCTGAACCAGACCCTGATGGGCATCATGACGGTCGCATCTGCCCCATTGGGCGCCCTCGCCATCGGGGTGATGCCTCTGGGTCTGGCCCTGGGCATCGACGTGGTCACGGCGCTGCTCGGCATCATTCCTCTGCTGCTGTTCCGCATTCCCCAGATCAAGAGGTCAGAAGAGCAGCAAACGAGCATGTGGGCGGAGTTTCGAGAAGGGTTCGAGCTGGTCTGGCAGCACCCGGGTCTCCGGCGCCTCTATGGCCTGCTCGGCGCCGTGGTGCTGGTGGTCATGCCGTCGTTCACCATGGTGCCCCTGCTGGTCAAGAACCACTTCGGAAGAGGGGTAGGCGACGTGGCCCTGATGGAGGTGCTGACCGGGGCGGGCATGATCCTGGGTGGCCTCCTGATCGCGGCCATCGCTCCGAAACGGCAGATGCCGTGGATTCTGCTGGGACTCGCCGCGTCAAGTCTGACCATCGCGCTGACCGCTCTGGCCCCGAGCCAGATGTTCTGGCTGGCCGTCGTGTGGTGGGCAGTCAGCGGAATGAGCTTCATCATGGCGAACGCTCCCATGACCGCCCTCCTTCAGACCACCATCCCGAATCAGCTGCAAGGCCGGGCACTGTCGCTGTTGAGCACCGTCATGGGGCTGGCAGGGCCCGCAGGCCTGGCGATCGCTGGTCCTCTGGGCGAAATGCTCGGTGTTCGCTGGCTGTTCGTGGCCATGGGCGTGCTGGGCACCTTGGTGGGCCTCGCCGGGTTCCTCTCGCCCACCCTGCTCCGTTTACAGGGCGGCAGTGCAGGAGAGACCCCGATTCCTGCCCTCCCGCAGCGGAGCGCCGGAGGTTGACCCATTCTCATGCCGGTACATCCGCAAGTCAGCGGCCTTTCGATCAGGACTGGTCATGACCTCCTGACTTTACCGCCGTTGCGCTACTGCCTCACGTGCCGGGTAGCGCAGCTGCGCTTCGCCGTGCACCACGTCCGCCTGGCACGCCGAGCAGAAGCGCAGTGTACGGAGACAAGCCATCACGATCAGGAACCCACTTTCCTGTAGTTTCTGACCAGCCCTTGTTTCTTTCAGGTCAGTGTTTCCACCTCCCCTGTGACTTCAGATGCTCCCCGGACTCAGGAATGGCGCTGGGCTTGCCCGGAGGCAAGCCCGCTCATGACCACGTGAGATGTTCCTCTGAATACTCAGTATCGCCTGTCAGTCAACCACTGAGCTCAGGCCGTGCCGTCAGGGTGTTCGTGCACGAGCATGATGTCCAGGACGCGGGGACCATGTACGCCTTCCACGCGGCTGAGCTCGATGTCGGAGGTCGCACTCGGCCCGCTGATCCACGTGAGGGGCAACCCGAGGCCCACACTGGCTTTGAGCTGCGCCACCGCTTCAGGAAGACTGTCCATCACCTGGCTTTCCCGCACCACACAGATGTGGTGGTCCGGCACCAGGGTAAGCGCGCGCCGTCCCTGACCTGGACCATGATCGAGAACGACCGTGCCGGTTTCCGCGATGGCCACCGCACAGGCGGTAATGACGGACTGGATGTCCGTGAGGTCCGTCACCCCAGCTTGATCTGCCGTGAAGGACGCTCCCTGCGGCAACCACCCGGCCGGCAGGTCCTGTGGAATGGCGACGCGTTCACTCCCACACAGGTCGAGCCGGTCCTGAATCGCCTGCGCGAGCCCAGCGTAGTCCACACGAATGACGTTCGCCCGGTACTCCGCGGCGTACTCCGCGAACTGCTCGACCACGTCCTGACGGGTACGCGTGGACAGCCCAACTGGTGCCCGCACGAACGAAGCTTCAGCGTGCTGTCCGGCGCGGTTGATGCGGGTCAGAATTTCGAGTTTCGCTTCTGCGCTCATACGGTCCCCCGGTCATCCCGCTGCGGCGCGATAGGTTCACCCTCGCTGGTCTGCGCATCCCCATCCGTCGCGCGAATTGGTGGTGCGGGACGGTGGCGCCACCATTCCCGAAAGGACTGCCTGGGGAGGGCCGGAAGGTCCCGCGTGTCGGTCCAGCCACTCAGCATCCCGGGAAGAGCGTGGATCGCACCGTGTTTCACCAGGGGCCCCTGCCCGGTCCGCGCGAGCTTGATAGCCCCCTCGAAACGGAACGGTTCACTCATCACCCAGGCAGCCGTCTTGAACGCCACGGCTTCAGCGTTCAGGGGTTTGTCCTCCGTGATCTTCCCCCGGAGGTACAGCAGCACTTCCGGAATGTTGATCTTGACCGGACAGGCGTCATAGCACGCGCCGCACAGACTGCTCGCCCACGGCAGGGTGTTCGCGTTCTTGTCCTCCAGGTGCAGCAGTTGCGGGGTGAGGATCGCGCCGATCGGACCGGGATACACGCTCCCATACGCATGCCCGCCTGCGCGTTCATACACCGGGCAGACATTCAGGCACGCCGAGCAGCGGATACAGCGCAGCGTCTGTCGTCCGACCTCGTCTGCGAGGACGTCGGTGCGGCCGTTGTCCAGCAGCACCAGGTGGAACTCCTGCGGTCCATCCCCGGGGGTCACGCCGGACCAGAAGCTGGTGTACGGATTCATCCGCTCGGCTGTGCTGCTTCTCGGCAGCAGCCGCATGAACACGGCAAGGTCCTCCCAGGTGGGCAGGACCTTCTCGATGCCCATCACGCTGATCAGCACGTCCGGCATGGTCAGGCACATGCGGCCGTTCCCTTCAGACTCGACGATGCAGACGGTGCCGCTTTCTGCCACCGCGAAGTTGGCGCCACTGACGGCCACCTTTGTGGTGAGGAACTTCTCCCGCAGGTACACCCGGGCCGCTTCGGCCAGGACTTTCGGCTCGTCGGTCAGCAGCTCGGCGCCGAGCTTGCGGCGGAACAGGTCCCGGATCTCCGCGCGATTGCGGTGGATCGCCGGCACCAGGATGTGACTGGGCCGGTCCTCGGCGAGCTGCACGATCAGTTCGGCGAGGTCCGTTTCGATGGCATGAATGCCGTGCCGTTCGAGGGCCGCGTTCAGCTCAATCTCGTCAGTGGAGATGGACTTGACTTTGATGACTTCGCGGGCCCCGTGGGACCCGGCGATTTGTGCGACGAGTTCCCGGGCTTCCTCCGCGTCGCGTGCCCAGTGCACGTGCCCCCCGCGGGCTTTGACCGACGCTTCGAGTTCCAGCAGGTACTCGCTGAGGTTCGCCATCACGTGGTCCTTGATGGCGGCGCCTTCGTCACGCAGCGCTTCCCAGTCCGGCAACTCGTCGACTGCCCGAAGGCGTTTCTCGCGGATGGTGGTGGTCGCGTGCCGCAGGTTGCGGCGCATCTGCGGGTTCGAGAGCGTGTCACGCGCCGCGTCCTGGAAGGTGCGGGCGGGTCTGATGCCTCCGGCGCTCACGCGAACACTTCCTGTTCCGTGCTCGCCAGGATCTCTGCGAGGTGTACGGTGCGGGTGCCGCTTTGCAGGCGGCTGAGCCCACCACCGATGTGCATCAGGCAGGAGTTGTCTCCTGCGGTGCACGCTTCGGCTTTGGTGCTCATGACGTTCTGCACCTTGTCGGCCAGCATCGCGGTGCTGGTCTCCGGATTCTTCACGCTGAACGTTCCCCCGAACCCGCAGCATTGGTCCACGGCAGGCAGTTCCACCAGACTCAGGCCCCGGACCTTCTGGAGCAGCCGCAGGGGGGCGTTCCCGACCCGCAGGACGCGCATGGCGTGACAGGTCTGGTGGTACGTCACGCGGTGCGGGTAGTACGCACCGACATCCTCGAGGCCTTGGTGTTGAACCAGGAATTCGCTGAGTTCGAACACACGGGGGATCAGGGCGTTCACTTCCGCGAGCAGCTCATCGTCTCCCGCCCACTCGGCAGCGCGCGGGTACAGGTCGCGGACCATGCCCACGCACGAGCCGCTGGGCGCCACGACCACGTCGGCATCCCGGAAGGTCTCCACGAAATGGCGCACCAGACCGAGTGCTTCTCCCTGGTACCCGGAATTGAAATGCATCTGCCCGCAGCAGGTCTGACGGTCGTTGAAGTGCACCTGATGGCCGAGACGCTCGAGCAGCTTGACCGTGGCTTCACCGGTGCGGGGAAACATCGCGTCATTCAGGCAGGTAATGAACAGGTCGATTTTCATGCTGGTCCTCCACACTCCTGGCTCCCGGCAACCGCGTGAAGGGGGCACTCAGGCCGGACAGGGAAGATCCGCTGCGCCGCCTTCATGACGGGACCGTCGCACGCTCGCCCAGCCGGGCGAACAAGGCACGCCGTTCCGCGGGAACGACCGTCTGCTGCCGGTGGGTGAGGACCGCTTCGGACGCCCGGACCACGTCACGCACGCCGCCCTGTGGAATGCGGCCGCAGGCTTCCGCCTGAACCAGCAGGTTCCCGATGAGCGTCGCTTCGACCGGTCCGGCGATCACCGTGCAGCCTGACGCGTCCGCGATCAGTTGGTTCAGCAGCCGGATCTGTGAACCGCCGCCCACCACATGCAGGGTAGAAATTGAGTTTCCGGTGACCGCTTCAAGTTGCGTCAGCACCTCCGCAGTCCGGAGCGCGAGGCTGTCCAGCACGCAGCGGGTAATGGCGGCCCGCGACTCAGGGACCGCCTGGTCCGTGTCCCGGCAGTACTGCTGCACCCGGGCAGGCATGTCCAGACCCGGGGCCAGGAACCGCGGGTCGTCCGGATCAATCAGCGGGCCGCTCGGAGGAACACCTTCCGCCTCCGCATACAGCATCTCGAACGTCGGCGTGTTGAACGACCATGACCGCCGGCATTCCTGAAGGATCCACAGGCCCATGATGTTCTTCAGAAGGCGGGTGGTGCCGTGTACGCCGGCCTCATTGGTCAGGTTGAACCGCAGGGCAGCGGGCGTGATCACCGGCTCTAATGTTTCCACCCCCACCAGGGACCAGGTGCCACTCGACAGGTACGCCCAGTGCGGCCCCTGAGCCGGGACAGCCGCGACGGCGCTGGCGGTATCATGCGTGGCCGGCGCGATAACCCGGGTCCCTTTGAGACCCATTTCAAGCGCGATTCCTGGTGAGACTTCGCCGATCACCGTCCCAGGTGCGATGACTTCAGGAAGCAGCCCCTCGGGGAGATCAAGCGCGTCCAGCACGCGGCGGGACCAGGTGGCCAGCCGCGGGTCGTACAACTGGGTGGTGCTGGCGTTCGTCTGCTCGGTCACCTGACGGCCGGACAGCCAGTAGTGCAGCAGGTCCGGCACCATCAGCAGGCTGTGGGCGCGACTCAGGATCCCGGGGGCCTGCCGTTCATGGGCAATCAGCTGGTATGCGGTGTTGAACGGCAGGAACTGAATGCCCGTTGCGTCATACATGGCGTCTTTCAGCAGGGTGCGATGAACATCGTCCATCACGCCGGTAGTGCGGGCATCACGGTAATGGTGAACGCCGTCCAGCAGCAGGCCATGCTCGTCCAGCAGCGCGTAATCTACGGCCCAGGAGTCGACGCCGACACTGTCGATGTGTCCGTAGCTGCCGGCGAGTTTGAGGCCGTGCAGAATTTCCCGCCACAGTCCGAGCACGTCCCAGTACAGCCCGCCCTGCACGGGGACCCCGCCGTTCGGGAAGCGGTGGAGGACGTCCACCGTGAGCTTCCCGGCCTGCACGGTCCCCAGGGCCACCCGGCCGCTGGACGCACCGAGGTCGATGGCGACGTGGCGGGAGACGTCAGCGGACATACGCGATGGGCACCCCGCCGTCCACCGTGAGGATGCCGCCGGTGGTTTTGCTCGCTGCGGGTGTGGCGAAGTAGAAGGTGGCTTCCGCGATGTCCTCAGGCAGGATGTTCACCTTGAGGGTGTTGCGCTGGCGGTAGAAGTCCTCCAGCTGATCCTCGCGGATGCCGTACGTCGCGGCGCGTTCAGCGCGCCACTTGCCGTCCCAGATGGCGGAGCCGGACAGCACGCTGTCGGGCAGGACGCTGTTCACGCGGATACCATGCGCGCCGCCTTCTTCGGCGAGGCAACGCGCGAGGTGGATCTCGGCGGCTTTGGCGGTGCTGTACGCGGCGGCGTTCTTGCCGGCGGCGAGGCTGTTCTTGCTGCCGATGAACACCAGGTTCCCGCCTGTGTTCTGCGCCTTGAGCACCTTGAACGCTTCGCGCGCCACCAGGAAGTACCCGGTGGAGAGGATGCTCTGGTTCTTGTTCCACATCTCCAGGCTGGTTTCCTCGATCGGGGCGCTGGACGCGATGCCGGCGTTGTTCACAACGATGTCCACCCCCCCGTACTGGAGGATCGCCGTCTGGTACGCGGCCAGCACCTGCTCCTCGCTGGTGACGTTCATGCCGGTACTGGCCGCCCGCTGGTACCCGCGTTCCTGAATAATCTCCTGCGCAACCTGCTGGCCACCCTCAGCATTGAGGTCCGCAATCACGACGTGCGCGCCGTCCTGCGCGAGGCGACGCGCAATGGCGCGGCCGATCCCACTCGCGGCGCCCGTGACGAGGGCGACGTGCCCTTCGAGGACTTTCGGGGCGGGTTTCTGGGCGAGTTTGTACAGTTCCAGCGGCCAGTACTCCACCGCGTAGGATTCCGGGGCCGTCAGCGAAACGAACCCGCCGAGGCTGCTGGCACTCTTCATCACCTGGATGGCCCGCACGTACAGCTGCCGGGAGACGTCCGCGCCCTGAGCGTCGGGGCCACTGTTCACCATGCCGAGACCGGGAATCAGCACCACGCGCGGGCTGGGCGTGAACATCACGTCCCCTTCGCCTTTGTTCCCCTCGAAGTACGTGGCGTACTCGACTTTGAAACGCTCGACGCTCTCTTTCGCCGCGGTAAGCAGGGCTTCCTTACCCTGATCCGGGGTCCAGTTGAGGAACAGCGGGGTGCGTTTGGTGTGCACCAGGTGATCCGGGCACGCGGCACCCACCTGAGACAGTTCAGCAGCCGCTCTGGAATTCACGAACTCCATCACTTCCGGGCTGCGGTCGACATTCAGGATGACCGGTCGGGCGCCTTTCATCGCGCCGCGGAGGACCGGCAGGACTTCAGCGAGCAGGGCATTCGCTTCGTCTTCTGGAAGGTTCTGAACCTGGGCGCCTCCGAACGGCTGCGCTTCCTGACGGGCGTCCAGGTACGCCTGAGCTTCACCGATGATGCGTAGGGTCGTTTCGTAGCTTTCCCTGGCGGTGTCGCCCCAGGTGACCAGGCCGTGCTTGCCCATCACGACGGCTTCCAGGTTCGGGTTGTTGCGCACGGCCGCGCCGATCTGCTGGGAGAGCGTGAAGCCGGGGCGGATGTAGTCGACCCAGGCGGCGCGGTCGCCGTAGATCTCACGCATGATGTCCGGGCCGTTCGGGGTGCAGGCGATGGAGATGATGGCGTCCGGGTGCGTGTGGTCCACGTGCTTGGCAGGCACGAAGGCGTGCAGCAGCGTCTCGATGCTCTGCCGGGGCCGGCCGGGTTCGAAGGTGGTGCGTTCGAGGTAGGTGGTCATTTCCTCGTCGGACATCTCCGGGCGGTCGAACAGGGGGAGGACCTCGTCAAGTTTCAACCCGGCGAAACCCTTCTCGGTGATGCTGGCGATGTCCGAGCCGCTGCCTTTGACCCACAGGACGGTCACGTCCCGGCCGAGGTGGTCTTTCTCGACGCTTTTGGTGCTGGTGTTGCCGCCGTAGATGTTCACAAGGGTGCGGTCGGCGCCCAGCAGGTTGGAGCGGTAGGTGAGCGCGGCCAGTCCGTCACTCTGGGGCGCGTCGGTGTCGTTCCAGCGGTTGGTGATGATGGTCTTGGATTGCGTTGCGGTCATGGGGTCCTCCGGGAACAGGGGTGAGGGGTGGCTGTGGGCCGGGCTTTTCGGGGACGACGGGATCAGCTTTTGACGGGGAAGCCACCACCGGCAGTAGCGGTGCCACGCTCGCGCGCGACGTCCTGCTGGTAACCGCTGGCGCGGTGGGCAGCGATGGGATCTTCAGGGAGGCCTTTGGAGCGTCGCCAGTCGGCGAGGAGGGGACGGACGTCGCTGCGGAAAGCGTCGGTCAGCGTACGGTGGGCTTCCAGGACGTCACCGGCCTGCTGGGCGGCCGCGAGGCGTTCCCGGTCGATCAGCAGGGCTTTGGCGTACGCTTCCTGGCAGTTCAGGACGCTCTGCACCATCGCTTCGACCTTGGGTTCGATGTTGTGGCTCTGGTCGATCATGTACGCCACCTGTTGAGCGGTGGTGCGCGTGAGGTCGTCCTCGGCCCGTGCGGCCGCGACGAGTTCAGCGTAGATGCAGAACAGTTCGAACGGGTTGGTGGTGCCGACGATCAGGTCATCGTCCGCGTAACGTCGAGCGTTGAAGTGGAAGCCGCCCAGGCGGCCTTCGTCGAGGAGGAACGCGACGATCTGCTCGATGTTCACGCTCTGCGCGTGGTGGCCCAGGTCGACGAGCACCTGCGCTTTGTCGCCGATGGCGAGGCAGTGGGCGTACGCCGCCCCCCAGTCGAACAGGTCGGTGGCGTAGAAGGCCGGTTCGAACAGTTTGTACTCCACCAGCATGCGGCTGCCGTCCGGAAGGGCGTCGTGAACCTGGGCGAGGGCTTCGCGGACGCGGCGTTTGCGGGATCGCAGGTCGTCCTGTCCGGCGTAGTTGGTGCCGTCGGCGAACCACAGGCTCAGGTCACGCGAACCGGTCTGCTTCATGATCGACACGCAGTCGAGCAGGTGCTCTACCGCCTGGGCGCGAACCTCAGCGTCGGGGTGGGCGATCGAACCGAGCTTGTACCGGTCGTCCTGGAATACGTTCGGGTTGATCGCGCCGAGGGTGACTCCGCGTCCTTGCGCAAAGCGGCGCAGTTCGGCGTAGTCGTCGACTTCGTCCCAGGGGATGTGCAGGGCGACGCTGGGGGCGATGCCGGTGAGGCGCTGTACTTCGGCGGCGTCCGTGATTTTCTCGTACACGTCACGTGCGGCGCCGGCGGAGGTGAAGGTCTTGAAGCGGGTGCCGCTGTTGCCGTATCCCCAGGAGGGCGTTTCAATGCGTTGGGTACTGAGGGCGTCGTACAGGTCCTGGTTCATTGGTCCTCCCGGGTGACGATAAGTAGGATGTCCGCCGACTCGGTGGCGGAACGGATGCGATCGGAGGGGGTCTGGTCCGTAATCAGCACATCGACCTCATCAAGGGTGGCGATGGTGGCCAGGGCGCGTCGTTCGACCTTGGAGCTGTCGAGCAGGGCGATCACCGTGCCGGCTGAGCGGATCAGGGTTTGTTTGGCGCCGACTTCCGGCAGGTGCGGGTCGGTGAAGCCGGTGTCGGGCGAGAAGGCCTTGGCGGAGAAGAACACTTTGTCCGGGTGCAGGCGGGTCATGGTGTCCATGAAGAAGGCACCGACGAAGGAGCGGGCGGGCGCGTGGAAGTTCCCGCCGACCATCAGGAAGGGCACGCCAGTCGCGGCGAGGACATTCGCGGCGTCGAGGCTGCTGACGATGGCGCTGACGTTGCGGGCGTGCAGGATGCGCGCCAGGGCCAGGGCGGTAGTGCTGGCGTCCAGGGCGACGACGTCTCCGTCTTCGATGAGGTTCAACGCGGCGCGGGCAATGGCGTCCTTGGCTTCGGTGTTTTTGGTGGCGCGCAGCTGGTGGGCGACTTCCTCACTGGTTTTCTCGAGGATGCGGGCGCCGCCATGAATGCGTTCGAGCAGGCCCTGTTCGGCCAGCTGGTCGATGTCGCGCCGGACGGTCATTTCGTGGACGCCGAGTTCGGCGGAGAGGTCTTTGATTTTCACGACGCGCTCTGACAGCGCGCGGCGCAGGATCTGGTGCTGGCGCTCGCTGCCTACCTTGAGGGTGTCTGTGGTCATACCTGAATCTAACACCATTCAAACATAACTTTACAAGGGCTTGCGGTTTTTTGAGTGATCATGTTAGATTACATGCACAATCCAACACCACCGAGTACCGGGAACTGCCCGTGACCTTGATCTCGAACTGACTCTTAGTCCCACCGCATCTCACACCTCAAGCGTTAACAGTCATGTGCCTGATGGGCACCTCCACCACCCACGTTCGATGGCTTACACCCATCAAAACCAGGAGAAAACTATGAAGCATGTCGTGCTTGCCCTGCCCCTGACCCTGCTGCTGAGCGTCGCCGCGGCCCAGACCACCGACCCCATCAAAGGCAACCCCAACCTGACTGGTGAGATCACCTACATGACCAACAAAGGTGACGTCATGAAAGACTGGCTGCCCGCCTTCCAGAAGCTCTACCCGAAAGTGAAAGTCACCCTGATTCCGGTGGCCGCCTCTGACCTCCGCCAGAAGGTCACGACCTCCGCCTCCGGGAATCAGATGCCGGCCGACGTGATGCAGATCGAAGGCGTTGACCTCGAGTTCATCGCACGCCGCTTCCCGACCTTGCTGATGGATCTGACGTCCAAAGCGAAGAAGTACCAGCGTGGCTTCTCGCAGGCCCACTGGCAGGGCGGCACCGTCAACAACAAGGTCTACGGTCTCGCGCTGGACAACAGCACCGCCGCCATGTTCTACCGGACAGACCTGTTCAAGAAGGCCGGCATCAATCCCTCCAAGATCAAGACCTGGGACGACTACATCGCCGCCGGAGTCAAGCTCCAGGCCATGAACCCGGACATCAAGATCACGTCCACCAACGTCTTCTCCGACGACCTGATGCTGCGCGCCCTGATGCAGCAGGCCAACGGCGGGTACTACTTCAACAAGGACGGCGACATCACCATCAACTCCCCCGGTTCGCAGCGCGCACTCGCGAAACTCAAGGAGATGTGGGACAAGAAGCTCATCCTGCAAGCCCAGGCCATTCCTGAAGTGGTCGGCGCGTGGAAAGCTGGCCGGTCCGCCACCATCATCGCCCCGGCCTTCATGGCGAGCCTGCTGCAAGTCATCGTGCCTGAGCAGAAAGGCCTGTGGGGTGTCATGCCCCTCCCCGGCTTCGGGAAGCCCCAGCCGGCCGACTTCGGCACGACCTACGCCACCATCGCGCAGGCCAGCAAGAGCAAAGACGCTGCCTGGGCCTTCACGGAATGGCTCGCCACCGTTGGCGGCCAGCGGCGCGGCTTCAACCCTGGCGCACTGAACGCCTACCTGCCCGGCAGTGACAAGCTCAACCTGCGCAACAGCTACTTCGCCACCCCGAACTACGCGGCGGCATTCCAGAGCGGCCAGAGCAAGCTGCCGTACCTGCGCTACACCTCGGATGCCAATGCTGCGCGCCAGGCGGTCATGACCGCTCAGGGTGCGGTCCTCAACGGCGCCTCCCTGACGGACGCTCTGAACAAGGCAGCCCGCGACGTCGCCAACCAGACCGGCCGCGACATCGCCAAGTAACCCCCGGGAGAGGCGGGACCGCGCATTTCAGCGGTCCCGCCTCACTCACAGGAGCCTGTCATGACTGACCTGTCCCTCAAGGCCAACCCCACGCGACCCCCACGCCGCAGGAAGCGTTTCAACATGGCCCCGTGGCTCTTCGCGCTACCGGTGCTGGTGCTGCTAACGCTGTTCATGCTGTACCCCATCGCGCAGTCGCTGATCCTGTCATTCCAGCGCAACCTTGACGGCGTGGACAAGTTCGCGGGTCTGGCTCAGTACCAGCGCCTCGCGAATGACGAGGTGTTCCGCACGGCGGCCGTGAACACCGCCCTGTTCTTCATCATGCAGGTTCCACTGACCCTGGCCATCGCGCTCGGAATCGCGTACGTCCTCAACCGCCCGGGCTTCCCGCTCAGTGGCCTGTTCCAGAGCGCGTTCTTCCTGCCGACCGTGATGGGTCTCGCGACCGCCGGCATCCTGTTCCGCACCCTGCTCAACGAGGACCTGGGCATCATCAATTACATGCTCGGGGCGATGGGGCTGGCCGGAATTCCGTGGGTGTCCAATCCGTGGTGGGCGAAGGTGTCCATTAGCGCCGTGCTGCTGTGGCGCGCCGTTGGCTTCAACGTCATCATCTACCTCGCCGCACTCCAGAGCGTTGCCAAGGAACTGTACGAAGCTGCCGAAATTGACGGAGCCACCGATCGTCAGAAGTTCTGGCACATCACCCTGCCCGCCGTCCGGCCGGTGCTGCTGTTCACCGCCATCATGTCGACGCTGGCCACCATCAACCTGTTTGATGAGGTGATGGTGCTCACTGGAGGCGGACCGGCAGACGGCACGCTCACCCTCGGTCTGTACCTGTACCGGGTGGCATTCCAGAATTTCGACCATAACTACGGCAGTGCCATCGCCTGGGTGATCGTGCTGATCGCGGGCCTGGTGGCTGGCCTCCAGGGGCTGGCTGCGCGGAGGAACGCATGAGCCACAGACGGTACGGCCCGGCGCAGTGGGTGCTCTTCATCGTGATCGCCCTCGGCGCTCTGGCGGCCCTGTTTCCCTTCTTCTGGATGTTCGCGTCCGCCACCCGTCCAGCAAGTGACGTGCTGGCCATCCCGCCACGCTGGAATATCGGCAGTTCGCTGCTGCCCAACCTGCGCACCCTGCTCGAGGACGGCTTCCTGCGCGCGGCATTCAACTCTGTCCTGCTGGCGGTCTTCACGACGGTACTGACGCTGCTACTCAGCGCCCTGGGCGGCTACGCCATGACCTTCAAGTCCCGCCTGGGCGGACTTCTGTTTGGCATCATTCTGATCACGCTGTTCGTGCCTGCTCAGGTCACCATCATCCCGATTTTCAAACTGCTGGCCGGCATGCAACTGCTGGGCAGCTATTGGGCCGTCATTCTTCCCGCTATCGCCTCACCCTTCGGGCTGTTCTACATGCGCCAGGGCTTTCTGAGCTTCCCGCAGGAACTCGCGGAAGCCGCCCGGATCGACGGTGCCAACGAGTGGCGGGTGTTCTGGCATATCGCCCTGCCTGCCGTGCGGCCTACCCTGGCTTCGCTGGCGGTGTTCGTGTTCCTGTTTCAGTGGAACTCCTATTTCTGGCCGCTGGTGGTGCTGAACACGCCTGAAAGCTTCACCCTGCCGCTGTACCTCAGCGCCATGTCCAACCGGAATACCGTGGATTACGGCGCGATGATGCTGGGCGTGTCCCTCACGACGCTGCCGGTCCTGCTGCTGTTCGTCTTCGCCCGTCGGCTCTTCACGTCCGCCGTGCTGGGTGGAGCCGTCAAGGGCTGAGTACCAGCGACCCCTCTTCCCCGGTCGGCATGACGCCCCTTCATGCCGGCCTTGACTCTCTCCCAGGTTCCAAGAGGTCGTTCATGACAGCTCCTGATTTAAGTGCCTCCCCCTTTTTTCTTGATGAAGATGCGCAGAACTGGGTTCACGACACCCGCGACGCCCTGATCCTTGAAGAGAAACTCGCGCAGCTGCTGGTGCCCCTCAGCATGTTCCTCAAGCGTGAGGAGCTCGACCGCTTCATTGAACTCGGCGTCGGGGGCGTGTCCCGCTTTGCGACCCTCGATCCTCAGGCCCTGCGGGATTCGGCCACCTATCTCCAGGAACGCAGCCGCGTGCCGATGCTCCTCAGCACCGACCTGGAAGGCGGGGAACTGGCCTCCGTCGGCGGTGCCGCAGGTACCCCGTACCCCAATCAGATGGCGGTGGCTGCAACAGCCGATCCTCTGTTTGCCCGGCGCCTGGGACAGGTTATGGGCCGGGAGGGCCGCGCGGTGGGCTTCAACTGCACGTTCTCCCCCGTGGCGGATCTGGACCTGAACCCCCGCAACCCCATCGTGAACACCCGGTCGTTCGGCAGCGACATGACGCGCGTCACGGCGTTCAGTGCAGCGACCATCGCGGCATTTCAGGCAGAAGGCGTGGCGGCCTGCGCCAAGCACTGGCCAGGTGACGGCGTGGACGACCGTAACCAGCACCTGGTCACCAGCGAGAACACGCTGGATCTCCCCGCCTGGGAAGCAAGCTACGGGGAGGTGTATCGCCTGCTGATCGCCTCAGGCGTGAAGACCATCATGCCGGGCCACATCACCTTTCCCGCTTACGCGCACGCCCAGGACAGGCCAGACGAGGCGCACCTGCCCGCCACGCTCTCCCCCCTGCTGATCACCACCCTGCTGCGCGGCGAGTTCGGCTTCAACGGCGTGGTGGTCTCCGACGCCACCGAGATGGGCGGCTTCACCTCGCAGGGCAGGCGCGAGGATCTGGTGCCGCAGGTCATCGCTGCCGGCTGCGACATCCTGCTGTTCCCCACCGACGCGGCGCGTGATCTGGAGTTCCTGCGCCAGGGGGTGCTCGACGGGCGCCTGAGCACGGCGCGGGTGGACGAAGCGGTCACGCGGGTCCTGGCGCTCAAAGCGTCCCTCGGACTACACGTGAGTGCCGAACTGCCTGGAGCGGATGCCCTGCGCGCTCCGGACCACCTGACATGGGCGCAGGAATGCGCCGAGCGGGCCGTCACGCTGGTCAGCGACACCCAGCGCCTCCTGCCGCTCGATCCGTCCCGGCAGCGCCGGGTGCTGATCATCCGTCAGCCGCGCCGTACCAACGGTCTGGGCTTCCCGCTCGCGGACCTGCGGATTCCTGAACTGCTGCAACAAGCGGGATTCGAGGTCACGCTGTACACCCCGCAGACCCAGGTGAGCGCGGAGCAGTTCGACGTGCTGCTGTACGTGCTGGCTGAGGAAGGCCTGATGGTCCGTGATGACCTGCGCCTGAACTGGACGGAACTGCACGGCAGCCCCTTCCGGGCCATGGAGCGCTTCTGGGACGTGCTGCCCACGGCGATCATCTCGCTGGGTACGCCGTACTACGCGTATCAGGCGCCTCGCTGTCAGACGCTCGTCAACGCCTACTCCGCAGTCTTGCCTGTACAGGAAGCGGTCGTGCGTGCCCTGACCGGTCAGCAGCCCTTCCATGGGGTCAGCCCGGTGGACGCCGCCTCGGCCCTGCGCCCGGGTCTGGCGAGGCTCGTCCAGCAGTGAAGGCACGTTGCTCCAGCCACGCAGCACCCACGGCCCCACGGCTGTCGGCCTCCCCTCACCCCCACCCAGCCCGGCTCACGTCCACGCGGACCGTCCCGCGGCCCCCAGGAGTCCTGTCATGACCTACCCAGCTGTTCCTTCCGAATCGACCACCGTCAACGCCGCGACCGTCTCGCACCTCCGGGCCGGGCGGCGCGACGATGCGCTCGGGGTCGCGTCGCCCACGCCGCCTCTGAGCTGGCAGATCACGGATGCAGCGCCAGGCTGGCAGCAATCGGCCTACGAGATCGAGTGCCGTGGCGCGGACGGCGTGCACACCACCGGACGGGTGGCGTCCCGGGATTCCGTGCAGCTGCCCTGGCCGTTCGCCGCCCTGACGTCGCGCGCCCGCGTCCAGATCCGCGTTCGTGCGTGGGACACCAACGACGTCCCCACCCCCTGGAGCGCTCCACTGGACGTGGAAGCTGGGCTGCTGGGTCCTGACGACTGGAGCGCCCGCTTCGTCACGCCTGAAGTGCCGGACGGCCCCTTGCCACTGTTCCGCCGCGAATTCATCGTGCGGCCCGGCGTTGCCACCGCGCGGCTGTACGTGACGGCCCTCGGCGTGTACGAGGCGCATCTCAACGGCCAGCGGGTCGGTGACGAAGTGCTCGCTCCAGGCTGGACCAGTTACCATCACCGACTGCGCTACCAGACCTTCGACGTGTCCGGACTGCTGCAAGAAGGCCCCAACGCGCTTGGTGCCGCCCTCGGCGACGGGTGGTACCGCGGCCGGCTCGGGTTCAGCGGGGGGCAGCGCAACATTTACGGCGACCACCTTGCCCTGCTCGCGCAGCTGGAAATCACGTACGCCGACGGCACGGTCGAACGCGTCATCACCGACGAATCCTGGCGCGCCTCAAGCGGACCGGTTGTGACTTCCAGCCTGTACGACGGCGAAACGTATGACGCGCGCCTCGAACAGCCCGGCTGGTCGACCGCCGGATTCGATGACCGGACCTGGTTGGCCGTGCAGGTGACCGGGCGTGACCTCGCCACGCTCGTCGCGCCGGACGGTCCGCCGGTGCGCCGCACGCAGGACGTCCCGGCCCTCAGCGTGACCTCCTCCCCCACCGGCAAAACGCTGGTCGACTTCGGCCAGAACCTGGTGGGCTGGGTGCGCCTCACGGTCAGCGGTGAAGCCGGTCACACCATCACGCTGCGGCATGCGGAAGTGCTGGAGAACGGTGAACTCGGAACCCGGCCCCTGCGCACCGCCGAAGCCACCGACCGGTACGTTCTGCGCGGCGGCGGGACCGAAACCTGGGAGCCGACCTTCACGTTTCACGGGTTCCGGTACGTCGAGGTGGACGGCTGGCCCGGCGCTCTCACCACCGACGATCTCGTGGCGGTCGTGGTACACAGTGACCTGACGCGCACCGGACAGTTCGGCTGCTCGGACCCGCTGGTCAATCAGCTGCACGAGAACGTCGTGTGGGGCATGCGCGGCAATTTCCTCGATCTGCCCACCGACTGCCCTCAGCGGGACGAGCGGCTCGGCTGGACCGGGGACATTCAGGTGTTCGCGCCCACCGCGAGTTTCCTGTATGACGTCAGCGGCTTCCTCGCGTCGTGGCTGGCGGATCTCGCTGCCGAGCAGAACGAGGACGGGGTGCCTCCGTTCATCGTGCCGAACATTCAGGGCGACTGGGCCATGAAACCTGCCGCCGCCTGGACCGACGCGGCCGTGATTGTGCCGTGGGTGCTGTACGAACGGTACGGCGACCGAGACATTCTCGCCCGGCAGTTCGCCAGCATGAGCGCGTGGGTGGACTTCCTCGACCGGCACTGCGGCCCGCGCCGCTTGTGGGATCAGGGCTTCCAGTTCGGTGACTGGCTTGATCCGACTGCTCCACCCAACCAGCCGGGCGCCGCGAAAACCAACGCTGAAATCGTGGCCACCGCGTACTTCGCGCGGTCCGCACAACTTGTTGCGCAGGCTGCCGGGGTGCTCGGTCACGAGGACCGCGCCCGGCATTACCACGCGCTGGCGGCCGAGGTTCGCGCGGCGTTCCTGCGGCAGTACGTCACGCCCGCAGGCCGCATGATGAACGACGCCGCCACCGCGTACGCCCTGGCGATCAGCTTTGACCTGCTGCCCGAACAAACCCAGCGCGCGGAAGCCGGGGCGCGCCTCGCGAAAATCGTCCGGGACGGCGGGTACCGCATCCTCACGGGTTTCGTCGGCACCCCACTCATCTGCGACGCGCTTGTCGCGGCCGGCCGGACAGACGCTGCGTACCGCCTGCTGCTGCAACGCGAGTGCCCTTCGTGGCTCTACTCGGTCAGCATGGGCGCCACGACCATCTGGGAACGCTGGGACAGCATGCTTCCCGACGGGAGCATCAACCCTGGTGAGATGACCTCGTTCAACCATTACGCCCTGGGCGCGGTGGCTGACTGGCTGCACCGCACCGTGGCGGGCCTCGCGCCGGCCGAGCCGGGATACCGGCGGCTCGCGGTCCACCCCCGTCCTGGCGGCGGGCTCACGTCCGCGTGGGCGACCCACCTCACCCCTTACGGTGAAGCGCGCGTGGCGTGGACGCTGGAGAACAACACGTTCACCCTGAACGTGACTGTCCCGCCCAACACGACCGCGACCGTGACGCTACCGGGTCAGGAACACGCACCGCTGGAGGTCACGGCGGGCGAGCATCACTGGTCGTACGGGTACCAGCCGCCGCGCCAGCCCCTGCCTCCGCTGTCACTGGATCTGCCGTTGATTGACGTGTGGGATGACGAGGAAGCCACCCGGGAACTCTTGGCGCTCGCTCAGGCGCACCCGCCACTGGCGGGAATGCTGAAACCCGGGAGTGGGGTCAGCAAACTTCCCCTGGACCTGGTGCTGTCCTTCTCCGTGGAAAGCAAGGCGCTGGTGCCCGAAGTGGCTGCACTGTTCGACCGTCTGAATGAGGAGCGCGCTGCCCACACCTGAGCGTCGGCTCGCCGGTGAGGGGGTGCCGACGAACCCGGTGAGGATGCGGCCGCTGCTTCAGTAGCTACGCGCCGCGGTGTGGACTCCACGCATACTTGCGTCTCCCGGCGTATACCGCGCTACAATGCTCAGCATCAAAGGCGGCCTCCGGGTCGCTTTTTTCGTTGGTCTTAGTAGACGTGAGAATGTATTGTCGAAGGATCACCTTCCGCTCCCTTCACCCCTCCTCCCCATTCCCACCCCACTCCTCCCCCGTATCCCGCACCAGCACACGCCCAGGCAGAAGGCTAGGAGGAAGGCAAAGCGTTGCGCACCTCGGTCTAACCGTAAGGAGCAGAGACGACGTCGACTGCTTCGTCACCCAACGCGCCTCTTCCCATCCATCGGGCCGGGCGCCGCGCCGGCCATGTTGTTCAGTCCCACGTTTAACGTACCGGTGGGCGAGGTGGGGTAAGTGGTAAGGTGAAGGGCACACCATGTTCGCTCTCCAGTTCCTCGGCCCGCCCGAATGCCGGGTGGGGGACTGCCCCGTCACCTTCAAAACGCGGAAGGCCCAGGCCCTGGTCGCTTACCTGGCCCTCGAACCCGGCCGGCAGTCCCGGGAGAAGCTGGCCGCCCTGTTCTGGCCCGACGCGGGACTTGAAGCGGGCCGGGCCAGCCTGCGGAGCACCCTCGTCTACGCCCGCGAAGCCCTTGGGCCCTTCCGTTGCCGCCTGGAAGCCAACCGGACCACGGTTTGCCTGGTGACCGAACCACACGAATGTGACGTGACGGCGCTGGAGCGTGCGGCGAAGGCAGCGCGTTGCCTGCCACCTGCTGACGTATTGCCTGAGCTTCAGGAGGCAGCGTCCCTGTGGCGCGGCGATCTGCTCGACGGATTCACCCTCGGGGATGGCAGCGGCTTCGACGCCTGGCTGGAAGAACGCCGCGAGGTGACACGCTCCGCGGTGAACCTCGTGTTCGACCAGCTCTCCGCGGCTCAACTGGAGCACGACGCGGGCCGCGCGGCAGAGACGGCTCAGCGCTGGGTGGCTGTGGACCGCCTGAACGAGGCCGCCTGGCGACGTCTCGTGCAGGCCCGGCTGACGTCCGGGCAGCGGGCGCTCGCGCGGGAGGCCCTCGACACCTGCCGCCGGGTGTTGCGGGACGAGGTGGATTGCGCGCTCGCTCCTGAGACGCTAGCCCTCGAACCACAGTTGCTGGACTCCACTCTCCGGAGCCGGCCTGAAGTGGTGCCGGACCTTCCCACGCTACTGCGCGAGGCGCCATTCGTCGGGCGTCACGCGGAATTTGCGCGACTGGCCGCGTCCTATCAGAGCGCTGCGGATGGCCATCCGGGTGTTGCCCTGATCGTCGGCGAACCCGGCATCGGGAAGACCCGGCTGGCCGGAGAATTTCTGAAGTGGGTTCAAGAACGCGGAGGCGAAGTGCTGCGCGGCCGAGCCTTCGAGGCAGGTGGGTCGCCTTACGGCCCGCTCATCGACGCCGTGCGCCGCCCGCTGACCGCGCAACCCCGGCCCGAGGCGCTGCTCTCACGGCACGACCTCGCCCCACTCGCTCGGTTGCTGCCCGAACTGGAGGAGCTCCCGCAGCTGACGCCGCCTTCACCGGGAGAGGACTCCCGAGGCCGCCCCCTGGCCGCCCTGACGCACCTCATCCTCGCGCTCGCCCGGCACGTGGCAACGAGGCGCGAACCCCTCGTCCTGCTCGTGGATGACGTCCAGTGGGCCGACGCGGGCACGCTGGAGGCCCTGCGGCACCTTGCCGGACGGGCCGCGGAGCAGGAGGCGCCGGTCCTGCTGATGCTCACGGCCAGGGGCGAGGCCCTGACGCCCGGGTCGGGGCTGGCTGGGTGGGCGGCGAATCTTAGCAGGGAGCTGCCCGTCACGCGGCTCAACCTCGGGCTGCTGGAGCTGCCCGAGACGCTGGGGCTGCTGAAGGGACTCGCGGGAGTGACCGTGAGCGGCGCTCTCGAAGATCTGGCCGCGCGCCTTTTCGTGGAGACGGGCGGTCAGCCGCTCTACATCTCGGAAACGCTGCGTGGACTGGTGGAGCAGGGAGCACTCACGCTCGGCGACAACGGCATCGTGGTGAATGAGGCCAGCCTCGAAGCCGGTCTGGACCAGGGGAGCGAGGGCGTGCGGGCGGTCATCGGCGAGCGGCTGAGCCGGCTCTCGGCCGCTGCCCTCGCGCTCGCCCAAGCAGGAGCGGTGCTGGGCCAGGGCCTGGAGTTCCGCCGCCTGCGGGCCGTGGCTGACCTGGGCGAGGACACCGCGCTGCAAGGCTACGAGGAACTGCTCCGGGCGGGGCTGCTGCGCGAAGTGGAGGGCAGACGGGATGCCTTCCTCTCGCACGACCGGGTGCGGGAGACCCTGCGGGACGCCTTGAGTGGCCCCCGGCGCATGCTGCTTCACCAGCGCGCGCTGGATGCCCTGAAGGCAGGCGACGCGTCCCCCGAGGTGCTGGCTCACCATGCGCTTGGGGCCGGGCTGACGGGCGAGGCGGCCAGGCAAGTTCAGCAGGCCGGCCACGAGGCCATGAAGCTCGGCGCGTACCCGGCGGCGGCGGCGGCGTTCGAACAGGCGCTCGAGCTCACCCCGGCCCGGCCTGAGTACGCCGCAGAGCGCCGCGACATTCTTCTCCTCATTCAGAACGCGCTGTATTTCCGTGACAGCCATCACCTCGCGGCCATCCTCCACCGCTGGCAGGTGGCTGCCGAGACCGCGCAGGCAGCCGGACTGGTCAGCGAAGCAGCCTTCGCACTGGGGGAACTTGCGGCCTCACTGGCCCGCCAGGGTCGTCACCCTGAAGCCAGGGAAGCGGCAGAGCGTGCCCTCGACGCTGCACGCGAGGCCGGCCACCCCAGGATGGCCGCCTACAGCGTGTACATCCTGGGTGATCTGGCAGTACAGCGGCGCGACTGGACTGCCGCCGAACACCTGCTGGAGGACGCCCAGACCAGGGCCAGCCAGGCAGAGGACGAGTTCCTCGCCCTGGACGCACGCGAGCAGCTCGCCGCCGTGCAGACCTTCGGGCATGACGACCCAGAAGGCGGCCGGCAACAGGAGGAAGAGGTCCTCCGGCGGCGGATTCAGTTGGGCAAACCCCAGCCGGTCATGACTTCACTTGCGGCCTTGTCCTACACGTGTCTGCGGTTAGGAGACTATGAGGCCGCCAGGCGGCATGTTGACGAGTGGGCGGCCTGGGCGGAGCAGAGCGGGCTGGGCCGTGTCGCCGCGAACGTCCTGGGGATGCGTGCCTACATCGCGGCGGAGCAGGACGACGTGCTCGGAGCCCTCACGGCGGGCGAGGCGGCCCTGGCGGCCTTCGAGAAGGCAAACGCTGTCCTGCCGTTTTCCTGGGGTGGTCTGGCCTGGTGCTACGCGCGCCTGGGCCGGACTCAGGACGCCCGGCAAGCCCTCGAGAAAGGCCAGGCCCTGAACGAGAAGGACGAGGACCTCTACCACCAGGCGGCGGCCGCCTGGGTGCTGGGCGACGCGGCACTCGCGCTGGGAGACCTGGGGCGCGCCGAGCAGTTCTACCGGCAGTCCCTGAGTGGGAACTCGGCCGCCTGGATTCTGGTTGGCCTGCGAGGCCTGGGCGAGGTCCGGGCCCGTACTGGCCAGTGGGAAGAAGCCGCGCGGCTCCTCGGCGTGGTGCTGGGTCGCCGTTCGGCTGGCGTCTTCCAGCATCGCCTGGCCACTCAGGCTGTCGACACCCTACGTCCGCTCGTTCCCTCTGACGCGCTGGAGGCGGCCCTGAACCAGGGCCGGGCTGCGCCTCTGGAACCCCTGCTCGCTAAACTGCGGCAGCCGGGGCAACCGTCCCAGGATTCTCAGTCGGCGGGTTCCGCCGCCGTGTAGAACGGCACT
>NZ_BMPP01000019.1:0-9005 GCF_014647655.1 Deinococcus malanensis | reverse complement strand
GATTGTCCTGCCCGGCCTCCACGTCCACCAGGAAGTGCTCACATCCCTGGGCGAGGCCCTCCTGGAGGCGCCGCAGAATCAGTGCGCTCTGTCCACCCTGGCCCCGACTGTCCGGCCGGGTGGCGGCCGTGTGCAGCAGGGCGGCGCGCCCACCCACGGTGAGGAACCCGGCGCTGCTCACCCCGACCTCCCCAGGCACGAAGTAGCCCATCCAGCCCATGTGCGAGAGCCCGAGTTGGAGCAGTTCCGTCATCTCACTCGGCAGGCCAAATTGTCCCGTGATGAACGTCGCGACGTCCACGGCGTGGTCCGGCCCGACCCGCGACACTTCGGGGAAAGCGCGTGTGGAGGAGGCCAGCGCCTGACGAGCCGCGGAGGCCGGAGCATACAGCGCCACCTCCCGGAACACTTCGCGCAGACCACGCGCCTCCAGCATGATTCCCAGGTCCACCGGGCGGGTGCGGGGGTCGAGGGGCAGACCCCAGGCGGGCGGTCTCGACCGTTCCACCGCTCCCAGCAGGGCGTCCAGATCCGCCTGGGTGACGGGAGACGTGACGCCAAAGCCCTGGACGAGGTTGAACGCGGGATGAGGGAGTGAACGCACCAAGGCCAGCACTCCAGCCCCGAAGTCCACCTGCTCGATCCCCAGGCGCCTCCGCGCATCAGGCGGCAGGGCAGCGTACCCGTCCACGAACTGGGCGTAGAGGTCAGCGCGCATCGCGGCGAGCATCTCCTGAGGCGGTGCTTCGGACCACTCCAGCTGCGTATCCCGGTGGCCTCGGGCCAGCCCGGTCACGCCGGGCCTCCCAGGTGGATGGGCGCGGAATACTGCACTTCCCAGCCCAGGCGTGAGTACACCGGAAACCCCTGTTCGGTCGCCCCCAGCATCGCCGAGGCATACCCTGCCTCCCGCGCCGCTAGGAGCGGCCCGGTGGTCATGGCCGCCCCGATCCCGCGCCCACGCGCCCGTTCCAGGATGCTCACACACCACACGCCCGCAATCTCCTCGCCGTGAATGTTCAGGGCGGTGCCCACCGGCTCGCCATGCAGCAGGCCCAGGTAGAGGTGGGCGCGCGAGTTAGGGTCGAGGACCGGGCCCCGGGCCAGCGCGGTCAGCTTCTGCGCCGTTTCCTGGTTGAAGTGAAACCCCTCGGCGGCCACGCTCACCCAGGCGCGCAAGTCCTCCTCGGTCGTCACCCTGCGGAGCGTCAGACCCTCCACCCGCGCGTCTGCCAGTTTCAGGTGGGCGAGGTCGAGGGTCATGACGGGAAGGTCAGCCACCCTGGGCAGGCCCCGCGCCGTGAGTGCCGCGCTCTGGTCAGCTGCCGCGGGGGAGACCAACCACAGGAAGGGCACGTTCCAGGCCCGCAGTCGTGCCAGCGTGGCCGTCAGACGCTCTGGCGCGTTCGGGCCAGTGTACCCGCCGTACACGAGGTTCAGGTCCGGCGCCGGGGCGAAACTCACAGCGAGCAGGAGGGCGTCGTCATGCTCCACGACCACTTCCGGGTCACGGAACAGGTGTTCGGGAAAGTCGCGGAACGCGCGCTCAATGGTGGCGGTGTCAGGCCGGGACGGGCGGGTGAGGGTGCGGGTCATGGTTCCTCCTTGGGTTCTGAATGTCTGAATTCAGCGTAGGAGGGCTGCGCAACAACAGCGCAAGAGGGACCGCAAGACGCCTTTGACGGGGTGCCCCGTTGAGTCTGCCTGCTTGCTGAAGCCCACACGGACGATCCGCCGTCCCTGTACGACGTGCACCTGCATGTTCTTGCAGTCGGCGACACGTTTGACCTGGCCAACCGTCAGCCTGTTCCCGTGAGTGCGTTTCAGTAGCCGGGGGCTTCTCCAAGAGACTCGCGCAGATACGTCAGGGAATTCCGAAGTGAGGCCCTCGCGACGTCTGGGCTGGAATCCGGCCAGAACAGTGTCGCCAGCGTCTCCCGGACGTGAAGGTCCGGCTCCACAGCCAAGTAGACCAGCAGCCCGAGGGCCTTACGGGTCCGGACCCGCTGCACGGCGCCGTCCACCCGAATCTCAGGTGGACCCAGCACACGCAGTTCGAGCACCGGCACCTGTCAACACGATTCTTCGCTCCAGCTGCGTCTTGCGCTGTTCTTGCGTTGACTTTCTATGCTGAAAACAACCAAGACATCACCTGCTTGCCTCAGGAGGCCCCATGAACCCCACTGCCCTGTCCAGCGACCGCACCCCTTCAGCACCAGCTTTTCGTGAACATCTCCCGACTCAGCGGGACCTTGCGCGCAGCGGGTCCTGGGTGCGCTTGGTAGGACGGGCAGCAGGAGCGCTGCTCTCGGCAATGGCAGTCCACACGACGGTCCCTGGCATCCAGACCGAACGGGACCTGTGAGAATTTTGGTGATATGCAGGGCAGGTGGTCCAGGAGGAGCCATGGGCCACCCGGTCGCCATCAGGTACGATCAGCACACCCATCACCCGAGGTCACGATGAGCGTTGGCACACTGGTGATTCTCAATGGCACGACCAGCGCGGGAAAAAGCAGCACCCAGCGCGCCCTGATGAACCTGGCTGATGAACCCTGGCTCGCGGCCGGAGTCGATCACTTCTGGCCCTTCATCTTCGGAAAGTACAACGGCCTCACGCCTCCGGCTGATCAGGGGTTTCACTGGATCGGTCGCTCGGACGGAGCAACCCTGCATGTCGATGAGCTGCGCACCGGTCCGGTCGGCTATCAGTTCTTCACCGGCATACACCGCGCCATAAGGGCGTTCCTTGATACCGGGTTTAACGTGGTGGCCGACCACTGCCTATGGGATCAGCGGCTCGTGGACGAGTGCGCGGCCGTGTTCTCCGGGGTGGACGCCTGGATGGTGGGCCTGCACCCTCCCCTGGCGGTGTCCGAGGAATGGGAGCGCCAGCGGACGGACAAGCAGGTCCTGGGCATGTCGCGGGCGGTGCAGCGTCTGATCGACGGCACGCGCGTGGAGTACGACCTGACGTTCGACACTTCGACCCTCACACCGGAAGCCTGTGCCCAGGAAATTCTCACAGCGGTCAGGGAGCGCAAACCTCAGGCGCTGCGTCCATCCGGCGCGTCCAACCTTTCTGCGGCGCAGGCCATCCATTCAAAATGAGCAGGACGCAACACCCGGACGTCCGACACACCCTTCAGCACCCGCGTCCTGATGAGGCAGGTCAGTCCGACATGCGGTGACGCTGTCCCAGGAACAGGCCGGACGAGGGCGCGCTTGCCGCAGCGCTTGATCCGGGTCCGTGCTCAGAGCAGGTAGGGAATGGTGGGGTGGAACATGCGTTTGACGGTGTATTTCTCCGTGAACATGCTGCCCGTGTGATGCGAGTTCGCTGACCGGCCGATCCTGAAGCGCTCCATCGGAAACTCGTTCTCCTGCCCGTGCATGTGCCGCGCGTAGTACCCGTACACCTGCCCCGCTACCTCGATCGTGTCAGCAACATCCACATGGACCACCGGAAGGGTCGGGTCTGGCGTGCCGTACTGGGCGTACTGATAAAAGTTCACGGGCGTGCGGTGCGCTTCAGGTTCTTCAGCAGGGTCAGCCTGGTGTTCCATCAGGGCTTTGGGCAGGCGGGCGAGCACGATCGCGTCGTAGGCAATTTTTGCGGTAGCCCGGTGGTCCGGGTGGGGTGTGAAGGTACCACCGCCTTTATCGTCCCAGGTAATAATGGCGTCGGGTCTGAAATCGGCGTAGAGGCGGGCGAGTTGCAGGGCTTCATCTCGCGAGCCCTGCATGCGGGTGTCGCCCATGTCGAAGAAATGATGCTGGGCACCGATCAGGCCGGCCACGTCGCGGGCCCAGCCTTCACGGGTGCGTTTGACTTCGGAGTGTGGGACGCCCCGGAAGCGGCTGGACATCTCGCCGTAGGTGGTCCAGGCGATCATGACCTGGTCACCGCGCCGGGCGTGTTTGGCGAGGGTGGCGGCGCAGCCACATTCGTCGTCAGGGTGGCTGAACACGGCCAGGAGGTTCATGCGAGCACTGTACCGTGAGCGGTAATCTGCGCACTGCACGTCAGGGGAGTCAAGGGCACTCCAGGCTGGAGGCGGGCACCTGAGAGCTGACCTTCCCCTTCGTCCTCCACCCCACCCCTCCTTTCCCCTTCCAGCGCCACCTCGCTCATCCCAGACTGACCGTCCTGGTGGAAGGGAGTGGTGCGGAGTGCGGTGTGGCACCAGACGGTGGCCTGGTCATGGCGGCCGGCGAGGAGGTGGCGTTCGGCGAGGTGGAGCATCAGGATGCGGGAGAGTGCAGGCACACCTCTACGGTAAGTGGAACCGCAGAATATGCATGATGTGAATGATGAGATCGGCAAATCTCTCATAAACCGCCTGATGAGCCAGATCTTCCAGTGATTTCTCCATACGGATGCCGACTTCAGAAACGCCTGAGTTGTCCGGTGGGGTACTGAGGCACTGCTGTGGGCGCCCCGGCCATTCAGGCAGGCGTCACGACAGGGGAAGGGACCCTTTACCGCGCTGCATTGCTGCTGAGGCTGATTTGGGCGCGCAAAGGATGAGCACGGGGAGGGGGCTGTCTTCCCTGGAACGAACGTCAGACGACGCAGAGGTGAATGCCACTCCGGCCAGGCATGACGCTGCTTTATGCTTGAAGGGCTGCGGACAGCAGAGCAATGCTGCCACGTCCGTGAAGCCTCCAGAAGCCGTAGAATCCATCAGCCTATGCTTTTCTATCGCGTCTCGGAAGCAAGCATCGCCTTCATATGATTATTGACCGGCACGGGCGGGTCGTCGAGTGGTATACCAGTGCTCAGACTACCTTTGGGTACACCCGCGACGAGGCCATTGGCCGCACGCTGAATGATCTGATCATTCCCGTCCCGGACCGCGCCGCATACGGGCAGCACCTGGAGAGTGCCCTATGCCAAGACGAGGTGTACGTCTTTGATCACCAGGTCAACGCCCTCCACCGTGATGGCTACGTGTTTCCCTGCGAGCTGTCCATGCATGCCTTTCCCACGGTCGGCACGCGGCTGTTCACGGTGCACCCCCGGAACCTGAGCGAAATTCAGCGCGCGCAGGCGCGGTCTGCGCGCCTTCATCAGCTCACAAGGGGTCTCGCGGGCGTGCTGACGCCTGAGGAGGTCGCGCGGGTCGTGTTGAATGAGGCGCCGCTTTTGACGGGTGCGCGCGCCGTGGTCGTGCTTGGTCTGGATAAGACGGGCGCACACCTTCAGAGCCAGGG
The DNA here is from genome assembly GCF_014647655.1 of Deinococcus malanensis. Taxonomy (NCBI): domain Bacteria; kingdom Thermotogati; phylum Deinococcota; class Deinococci; order Deinococcales; family Deinococcaceae; genus Deinococcus; species Deinococcus malanensis. Next base: position 3,789 of record NZ_BMPP01000019.1, on the reverse strand, counting down.
GCAAGTCGGGTTCACCTCGCTTATGGCAGATTGGTTTACGCAGGTGCCGCTGAACTCGGTCCTGCCGGTGGCGGAAGCTACCCGTACCGGTGAGGCCTTGTTTCTTACCGGTGACGAGATTTCGCAGCGTATCCCGGAACTCGCGAAGTTGCGTGACCCGGAGTTGCGGCGTGGGGCTGCTCTGCCATTGGTGGTCAATGACCGCGTGACGGGCGTGTTGGGCCTTGGATTTGAGGGCGAACGTCCGTTTGACGATGCGGAACGGGCCTTCCTGACCTCCGTCGCCACGGTGTGTGCGCAGGCGCTGGAACGCGCGCGGCTCTATGAGTTGACCCGGGTGAGCGAAACCCGCTACCGGTCCCTGGTGGAAGCAACCAGCCAGATCGTCTGGACCGTGCCCCCTACTGGAGCGTTCGATACGGACCAGCCCGCCTGGCGGGCTTACACAGGCCAAAGCGTCGAGGCGCACCTGGGGTGGGGCTGGGCGGACGCGCTGCACCCTGAAGACCGGGACGTCATCACGCAGGGATGGATGCAGGCATACCAGTCTCGCGCGGTGTTTGAAGGCGAAGCGCGGGTACGGCGGCACGACGGGGTGTACCGTCTCATGGAGATCCGGGCGGTGCCAGTGCTGGACAACGCCGGCCTCCTCCGTGAATGGGTCGGAGTGCTCACGGACGTCACCGAACAGCGGCTTGCACAGGAGGAGCTGCGGGAACGGACGCGTGCGCTGGAACGGGCGAACGTTGAGCTCGATGCGTTCTCGTACAGTGTGTCTCACGACCTGCGTGCGCCGGTCCGGCACATGTTCGGCTTTCTGGGGCTGGCCCGGCGTGCCCTGAGCACCGGAGCGAACGACAAGGCCGCGGGGTACGTCTCTACTGCCCAGAACGCGGCGACCCGCATGAACACCATGATCGACGCCCTGCTGACCCTCTCGAGGACGTCCATGCAACCGCTTCAACTTGGCCCCGTTGATCTCCAGATGCTGGTCAACCGAGTCCGGCAGGACCTTGACCTGGAGAACACCGACCGACAGGTGATCTGGGAAATTGGGCACTTACCAGTGGTGCAAGGTGACAGCGGCACACTGGAACTGATGCTGATGAATCTGCTCTCCAATGCGGTGAAGTACACCAGTCGCCGGGACCGCGCAGTCATTCGCGTATGGGCGGAAGAGCGCCCGCAGGCGTGGGCGGTGTTCGTTGCAGACAACGGTGCTGGGTTCGACCCGCGGTATGCGGAGCGCCTGTTCGGCGTGTTTCAGCGGCTGCACCGCGCAGACGAGTTCGAGGGAACAGGTGTGGGCCTGGCAAATGTTCGGCGCATCGTGGAGCGTCATGGTGGGCAGGTCTGGGCGGATGCGGTGCCCGGTGAGGGCGCGACCTTCGCGTTTACGCTGCCCAAGTAGCGTGCTTGAGACTCGTGGAGGACAGCTTCAACGGAGCCGTCCTGTTGCAGATTGAAAGCGACCGTTTCCAAACTGCTACACCAGTCCGCTATCAGGTTCAGCGAGGTTCATGAACTGGGATACCGGAATCCCTCATAACGAAGAAACGATCTGGCCCGGCGCGAACCCGGTGTTAGATGGATGCACGATATGACCCTGCACTTCCTCACCGCTAACCTCACCCTGATTCGCCAGGAACTCGCTCGCGCCGGCGCACGTCCCCCAGCTGTTACACCCCGTCTAGTCGACACGCCCGGCTGGTCTCATGACACCTGCGACGACGAGGCAGCCTCGGTGACTACACACGCCACCCATACGGAGCTGCTGTGCGGCCGCTGCGGCTACCGGGCGTTTCATACCCATGAGGGTGACCTGCTTGGCCATCACGGCGGAAGCGGCCTGATCGTCCTGCGGCGTCAAAATCACGACAGCGACATCATCCTCACTGATTTTTCCGATTGGCTCGCGTACCGCTACGTCCTCTCTCACCTGAGGCCAACGTTGGACAGCCCGTACAGCCTGGTGGTGCTCAGTGAGCCACTGGCGACAAGAAACGAGTTTGCGTTCAACGTTCTCCGTGGTCGACTGGATGATGTGGAGGACACGCCCCTCCGCTCGTACCTGTCAACATCCCGGCGCCTGATGGCACACGCGTGGGCCGGCTGGCGCCAGGCGGTGTTTGACGGCCTCGGCCTGCCGTTGCCACTGCACGCAGGCGAGCCCCAACTTTCGGATCAGCGCTGCACCGAGAGCGGCACCCTGGATGACGGCCGCGCGTACTCCTTGCACGCCTACACGTGGTGTGATCCTCACACGCCGCAGATCACCGTGGAGATTACCGGCGACCTGCACCGTTGGCTCGCGCATGACTGACCATCCGTGCGGCGAGTCCCTATCCCACACCGCCACCTCCCTGCTGATCGCGACGGCCATGAGGATCACTGCGCCGGCGTGGTCCCGCAGCGGAAACAATCGGCCGGGAGTGCCCTGTTCATCGGTGAATGAAGATTTCCCGATGAAGACCATCAAAGAGTGGCTGAGTGTGGGGCGCCTGGGCCAGTAGCTTGGCTGCCTGTCTTCGACCGTCTAGCTGTGGTGCTGGGGCCGCTGGAGTTGTAGGAGAGATGAGCACGGGGAAGGGGGATCTTCGTGCCATTGCAAGGCGGAAGACGGTGAATACTCGTGCTTTGGCTTCTAAGCACAAGTATTGAACCGTCCTCAGGCAGTCACTCTGGGCCTGACTCTACGCATCCATTGCCTGCATTTCGAGTTCGTGCAGACCAGCCTGCCGCAACGCCGGTAGAGTCATGACCACGAAACGCCCCAACCAGATTGTCACGCTGCTGTTGCCTCTCAGTTCGCTCGTCATCGTGTTCCCGCCAGACAGCCCCGTCAACGTTGCGTTGAACACCCCGCAGGAGAAGTCATGGTTTCCGTTCCTGAAGGCTGCATCCATCCTCGGCCACCGAATAACGCGCCAGACACGCGGCCGGACCAAAACCCTTCCTCCACATGACCGACGTCACGCCTCATCAATCGGCGGACGTCATCATCGTGGGGGCTGGTCTTGCGGGGCTCACCGCCGCGTACACCCTCGCGCAGTCAGGTATCCGCGTCGTGGTGCTGGAAGCCCGCGACCGGGTGGGCGGCCGAACCCTGACCCGCTCGGACGATCAGGGGCCCAGCGTGGACCTGGGCGCCACCTGGTCGTGGCCGCATCAGACGCGCATCCGGCACCTCGCCCAGACCCTCGGCGTCGCCCGTTTCGAGCAGTACGTAGAGGGAGACGCGATGCTGGACCTGGGGCCACAGGGCACCGAACGTCACGCCGTGCGCTCCCCCATGGCGGGTGCCCTGCGCTTCGAACAAGGTGCAGAGGAACTGAGCACCCGCCTGGCCGACGCGCTGCCCGCCGGCAGCGTGAAATTCGGTGTGCAGGTGACCGGTGTGCACGTACAAGGAGACTCGGTGTTAGTCGTGGCTGCCGGGCCGGCTGGGGACGCGCTGGTCTTTCCAGCTCAGGCCGTGATTGTCGCGTTGCCTCCTCGCCTCGCGGAACAGACGATCACGTTCATGCCCGAGTTGCCCCCGGCGCTCACCCAGGTGCTGAGCGCCACCCCGACCTGGATGGGACACGCGATGAAAGCCGTGGTGCGGTACGAGCGCGCGTTCTGGCGGGCGCAGGGCCTGTCCGGGTTTGCAATCAGTTACGCTGGGCCCCTTCAGGAAATTCACGACGCCTCGCCCGCGGACGGCGGGGCGGGCGCCCTGTTTGGTTTCTTCACCGCGCATGCGGAGGTGCGCCGCGCTCCTCGGCAGGAACGGCAGCACCTGGTGAT